>CAZVLI010000664.1:0-2923 GCA_964627965.1 uncultured Rhodospirillales bacterium | reverse complement strand
GGATTCGCCTCGATCAGGACCAGGACGCCGAACAGGCCCGGGGTGATGCCGTCGCGGCCGACGCTGCCGGCGAAATGCTGGAACAGGCGCGTGTGGGCGCGCCGCAGCTCGTAACCGACGAGCTCGGGCAACAGGCCAAAATCGAGGGAGTCTTTCGCCATCGCCGCATTATGGGATGGATTTGTTGGTTATGCCAACAATCCCGTTGTCAACCCTATCATGCGTGAATACGATGGCCGGGCAGCAGCATAGCGGGGCGAACGTGGCGTTCAAGGTACATATCCGGCAGGCGGACGAGACCATCGAGGTCGGCGAGGACGGCACGGTGCTGGAGGCGGCGCTCGACGCCGGCATCGACTTCCCCTTCGGCTGCCAGTCCGGCAATTGCGGCGCCTGCAAGTCGCGGCTGCTCGACGGCAAGGTCGAGATGGGCGAGTTCTACTCCGAATACGCGCTGACCGACGAGGAGCGCCGCCAGGGCCTGATCCTGGCCTGCCAGGCGGCACCGCGCAGCGACCTGCGCGTGGCGTGGCTGGAGCTCGACGAGACGGTGATGCACCCGCAGCGCGAGCTCGACTGCACCGTCGCCGAGCTGGAACAGGCGACGCACGACATTCGCGTCATCCGGCTGAAGATCGACGCCGGCGGGCCGTATAACTTCTCCGCCGGGCAGTATGCGCGCGTCACCTTCCCCGGACAGCCGCCGCGCGACTTCTCGATGGCGAACAGGCCGGGCGGCGACGTGGTCGAGTTCCACGTCCGCGCCATGGACGGCGGCTCGGTCAGCCACTGGGTGGCACAGAATCTGAAGGTCGGCGACAAGGTGAAGGTGGAGGGGCCGATGGGCCTGGCCTTCCTGCGCGAGAAGCACACCGGGCCGATCCTGGTGGCGGCCGGCGGCTCCGGGCTGGCGCCGATCAAGTCGATCGTCGAGGCGGCGCTGGAAGAGCATGGCCTGAAGCAGCCGATCCACCTCTACTTCGGCGTCCGTGACGAACGCGACCTCTATCTGGTCGACCATTTCGAAGCGCTGGCGGCGAAACACTCGAACCTGACCTTCGTGCCGGTGCTGTCGGAGCCGTCGGGCGACACCGACCGCCGCACCGGTTTCCTGCACGAGGCGATTGCCGCCGACCTGGAAGACCTGGATGGCTGGAAAGCCTATCTCGCCGGCCCGCCGGTGATGGTCGACGCGGTCGTCGGCCAGGCGACCCAGCTCGGCGCCCGCGCCGAGGACGTCCACGCCGACCCGTTCTACACTGAGCACGAGATGACGGAACGGGCGGGGTTGTAACCGAGTTTGTCACCCCGGCCTTGAGCCGGGGTCCATGCAGAAACCACAGCACTGCGCGGACATGGACCCCGGGTCTGCGCGCGTCGCGCTCCGCCCGGGGTGACGACTGTGTTTGACTTGACCCGCTCCCGCGAAACTCCGACTTTCGGCTCGTGGAGGATCGTCCGATGACCGATGCCGCCGTCGCCAAGGAGCGCGAGGCCTATTACGCCCGGATCGGCGAGCGCAACCTGGCGCCGCTGTGGGAGGTGCTCAAGGGCCTGATCACGAAGTCGCCGGAGAGCCAGGCCGCGCCCGCTGTCTGGCATTACGACGACATCCGCCAGGACGTGCTCGACTCCGGCAGCCTCATCACGGCGAAGGAAGCGGAACGGCGCGTCCTGATCCTGGAGAACCCGGCGCTGCGCGGGCAGTCGCGGATCACGCCGTCGCTTTATGCCGGCCTGCAACTGATCCTGCCGGGCGAGATCGCACCGGCGCACCGTCACACGCAATCGGCGCTGCGCTTCGTGGTCGAGGGCCAGGGCGCCTACACGGCGGTCGAGGGCGAGCGCACGACCATGTCGCCGGGCGACTTCGTCATCACCCCGTCGTGGACCTGGCACGACCACGGCAACGACAGCGACGCGCCGATGGTCTGGCTCGACGGCCTCGACATCCCGATCGTGTCGCTGTTCGACGCCAGCTTCCTGGAACACGGCGCGGCGGACGCGCAGAGCCTGTCGCGGCCCGAGGGCGACGCGCTCGCGCGCTACGGCTCCGGCCTGCTGCCGGTCGGCTACGAGAAGACGACGCCGACCTCGCCGGTGTTCAACTATCCCTACAGCCGTACCCGCGAGGCGCTGGCGCAGATGCAGAAGGCCGACGAGTGGGACCCGTGCCACGGCCTGAAGCTGCGCTACGTGAATCCGGTCACCGGCGAGTACGCGATGCCGACCATGGGCACCTTCATGCAACTGCTACCGAAGGGCTTCGAGACCGCGCCCTACCGCTCCACCGACGGCGTCGTCTACTCGGTGGTCGAGGGCACCGGCACGACGACCGTCGGCGACCAGGTGTTCGAGTGGGGCCCGCGCGACATCTTCGTGGTGCCGAGCTGGCACCGGCACTGGCACAAGGCGGACGACGAGGCGGTGCTGTTCTCCTTCTCCGACCGCCCGGTGCAGGACAAGCTCGGCCTGTGGCGCGAGGAGCGCGGCAACCATTGACCGACTGCCTGGACCTCAACGCCGTCGAAGAGGAAGAACTCGAACGCCTGACCACCGTGGCGCGGTTCGGGCGGATGGCCGAGCACGTCGCCTGGTTCGGCACGCTGGGCGACGAGCTCGACGAGGACGAGGCCGAGTGGGCGCAGGCCTACCTCGACGCGCTCGGCTTTCCGGCGGCCGAGATCGCCATCATCGGCGACTGGGAAGAGGCGGCCGACGCGGCGGCCAACATCGACTTCAATTCCGAGTGGTGGGAGGCGGAGGAGCAGCTCCGCGCCGCCCTGATCGCCGATGCCTGCGCGCTGGCGCCGGAGGACGAGGTGATGGTCGCGCTCACCGCGCTGCAGAGCCAGGTCTCGGAGGTGCTGGTGGCTTCGGCCGACGCCGCGGCACGGCGCAGCGGCATCGACGACGAGGAGCT
>CAZVLI010000663.1:0-2931 GCA_964627965.1 uncultured Rhodospirillales bacterium | reverse complement strand
GCCGCGTGCTGATCTGCGGCTCGCTCTACCTTGCCGGCGAGGTGCTGGCGGAGAACGGATAGGAGATGGCCGGCGCGACGTATACGTCGCGGCCCGGCCATGACGTTCTTCAGAGAATTTCTCGTCATGCCCGGGCTAGATCCGGGCATCTCTGGCTCGGCCTAGATCGAGCCTTCGATCCACTCGACGATCTTGCCCTTGGGCGCGGCGCCGACCTTCATGGAGGCGACCTGACCGTCCTTGAACAGCATCAGCGTCGGGATGCCGCGCACGCCATACTTCGCCGGCGTGGACGGGTTGTCGTCGATGTTCAGCTTGGCGACGCGCACCTTCTCGCCGAGTTCGTTGGCGATCTCTTCCAGCGCCGGCGCGATCTGCTTGCACGGGCCGCACCATTCGGCCCAGAAGTCGACGACGACCGGGGCTCCGGACTTCAGGACGTCCTGCTCGAACGACGCGTCGGTTACGGCCGTGGTGCTCATCTGTCATTCCTCATCCAAGGGGGCGCGCGACGGCACCCGGTTGGCATACGTGTATGGAGAGTAGGAACGCCCCCAGGGGTGGTCAAGGACCGGCGGCGTCCAGCAAGTCGGCCGGCAACATCATCATTTCCGGGGTCTCCGTCCACAATAATCCGCAATTCACCAGCTTGTCGCTGTAGATGCGGCGCAATAACGCCCGGTAAAGCGCCATTTGCCGGACATAGACCTGTGGCACATCCTCGATCCGGGTCGGCGGCGTGCGGTGCGTCTTGTAGTCGACGACCCAGATTTCGTCATCGCTAATGCACAGCCGATCGACCTGTCCGTTGACCTCGAAGTCGCCGATCCGGCCGGTCAGCGGCGCCTCGGCGAGCGAATCGGGACCGAATAACGCCTTGAAATTCATGTCATTTACAATCGCGAGCGCCGAATCTGCGAGTTCGGCGCGCACCGTATCGTCGACGTCGCCGGCCCACTTCGCGAGCAGCCGGCCGGCAAGTTCCTGGCGTCGGTCGGCTGTTGATTCCGGCAGCAATTCCAGCAGCTTGTGGATCAGGGTGCCGCGCCGGAAGCGCCATCCGGCGGCATCTTCCAGCGGCTGGCGCACCGGGGGCTCTGCCTCGCCGGCATACGACGGGCGCAGCGCGCGGCGGGTCGCGGCCGGCGGCGGGACGGTGATCCAGTCCGGCAGTGGCGCCGGCTCCACGGGCGCCGGCGTGGCGTCCGGCGCGACGTCTTTCGCCTGGGCACAACTGAGGCGCCAGCCGACGCGATCGTCGCCGAGCGCTACCTCGTCGCCGGTCCGGCGCATCAGGTCGGCCAGCATGTCGTACCAGTTGCCGTCGCGCTCGCCCTTCTCACTGTCGCGGGTCTGCCAGCCGGCGATATAGAGCCGGTCGCGCGGCCGGGTCAGCGCGACGTACAGCAGACGGCGGTGTTCCTCGGCCCGGCGCTCCCTGGCGGCGTCGGCCGCCGCGGTGGCGGCCGCGTTGGCCAGTTCGGCGCGCGGCAGCCACAGCAGCGCGTCGTCGTCGAACCAGTGCAGGCGCGGTGGGTTCGGCCCTTCGGGCCCGCGCGTGGTGTCGGGCAGGAAGACGATCGGCGCCTGCAGTCCCTTGGCGCCATGCACGGTCATGATGCGAACCTCGTCGCGGCGCTGTTCCTGGTCGCGCTTGGCCTCGGTCGGGGCGGCCTGCAGCCAGTGCATGAAATGCTGCAGCGAAGGCGTGTGCGCCTGCTCGAAGGCAAGCGCCAGCGACAGGAACTCGTCCAGCGGGTCGTCGGCGTCGGCGCCCAGCCGGCCCAGCAGCATGCGCCTGCCGCCCTCGGCGTCGAGCAGGCGGGCGAAGAAGTCGAACGGCGGGTGCCGGCCGGCCAAGTCGATCCAGCGCGCGAGCCGCTCGTGTGTCTCGCCGCCGCGCGCGATGACCTGCGCCCACAGCGACCCCGGCCGGGCATGCGCGAAGTCGAACAGCGCCGCGTCGTCGAGGCCGATCAGCGGTCCCTTCAGCACCTCGGCCAGGCTGAGGTCGTCGTCGACGTGCAGGATGAAGCGAGCGAGCGCCATCAGGTCGCGGATCGCGGTCTGCGCCGTCAGCACCATGCGGTCGGCGCCGGCGACGGGAATGTCGCGGGCCTTCAGCGCGCGTAGCACCTCCGGCAGGAACGGCGCGCGACGCTGCAACAGGATCAGGATGTCGCCCGCACGGACCGGCCGGCCGGCGGACTCCAGCATCTCGTCGTTGTCGAGCCAGCCCTTGATGGTAGCGGCGATGCGTTCGGCGAGCCTGGTCTGCGGCGGCTCGGCGCTTTGCTGTACCAGCGGCAGCGTCCACGGCTCGTCTGCCTCCGTCTCCGGCTTTTCCTCCAACGGCCAGAGCTCGACCAGGCCGGCCTCGCCGCGTCGGTGCAGCAGGTGGCGCAACTCGCCGGGGTCGTCGTGCACGCCCTTGGCGATGGTCGCGTCGGCGAAAAGGTCGTCGACGAAGCGCAACACGGGCTCGGTCGACCGGAACGACATGTCCAGCGGGATCGGGCGGAAGATCGCCTCGGCGCTGCCGACGAGCTGGCGGAAGTGGTCGCGGTTCTCAGCGAAGGCGGCGGGGTCGGCGCGCTGGAAGGAATAGATCGACTGTTTCGGATCGCCGACGGCGAAGATCGTGCGGTCGGTGCCGCGCGCGCCCTCGCCGGCGAAGAACTCGTCGGCCAGGGCGCGGATCACCTGCCACTGGTCCGGGTTTGTGTCCTGCGCCTCGTCGATCAGGATGTGATCGAGGCCGCCGTCGAGCTTGTACAGCACCCAGGCGGCCGTGCCGGGCGCGGCGAGCAACGACCGGGCGCGTAGGATCAGGTCGTCGTAGTCGAGCCGTGCGGCGGCCAGCTTCTCCGCTTCGTAGAGGTCGACCAGCCTGGCGCCGAAGCGCAGCAGCGCGGCGGTGCCCTCGACCAG
>CAZVLI010000662.1:0-2938 GCA_964627965.1 uncultured Rhodospirillales bacterium | reverse complement strand
AACGCGCGGGCGCTGGTCGAACTGGCCCGGCGCGACGACGTGCCGGTCTTCGCCGGCTGCGAGCGGCCGTTGCTGCGCCCGCTGGTCACGGCGGAGTATGTGCACGGCAAGACCGGCATCGATGGGTCCGGCCTGCCGGCCCCGACGCTCCCGCTGCAGGATCGGCACGGCGTCGACTGGCTGATCGATACGGTGATGTCGCATCCCGCCGGCGAGATCACGCTCTGTACGCTCGGGCCGCTCACCAACGTCGCCATGGCGCTGACCAAGCAGCCGGCGATCGCGGAACGGCTGGCTGAGATCGTCGCCATGGGCGGCGGCTTCTTCGAGGGCGGCAACACCACGCCGGCGGCCGAGTTCAACATCTATGTCGACCCGCACGCCGCGCACGCCGTGTTCGCGGCCGGTATCAAGATGACGCTGATGCCGCTGGACGTGACGCACAAGGCGTTGACGACACGCGCCCGGTTGGCACGGTTCGGCGAGATCGACACGGCCGCCGGCCGCGCCTGTCACGGCATGCTCGGCTTCTTCGACCGCTTCGACTCGGAGAAGTACGGCCAGCAGGGCGCGCCGCTGCACGACCCCACGGTGATCGCCTACCTGCTCCAGCCGGACCTGTTCACCGGCAGGCACGTGAACGTGGAGGTCGAAACCGGCTCGCCGTTGACCATGGGCATGACCGTGGTGGACTGGTGGGGCACGTCGAAGCGCGAGGCCAACTGTACCGTGATGAACGGCATCGACGCCGACGGCTACTTCGACCTGCTGATCGAACGCATCGCCACCTTGTAGAGACGACATCTGGAGTTCCCGGCATGACCGAGACGCTGACCATTCCCGCGCGCTTTCGCGGCCCGCCGGATTCCGGCAACGGCGGCTACGTGGCCGGCCGGTTCGCGGCGCTGGTCAGCGACGGCGCCGTGGAGGTGACGCTGCGGGCGCCGACGCCGTTGGACACCGCGCTGGATGTCGTTCCCGATGGCGATTTGTACCGGCTGATGCACGGCGAGAAGCTGATCGCCGAAGCGCACGCGGCGCCGTTGACGCTTGACGTGCCGGACCTGCCGCCGATGGACGAGACGGTAGAGGCAACGGCGCGCGGCGGAAGTCCGTACGAGTCCGACTACGGCAAATGCTTCGTCTGCGGCAAGGGCCTGGCGGCACACCTCGGCCTGAACGTGCATCCCGGCTGGTTGCCCGAACGGCGAATGGTGTCGGCGCTGTGGCGACCGGACGCCACCTTCGCCGACACCGACGGCGTGCTCGATCCGGCCTTCGCCTGGGGAGCGCTCGACTGTCCCGGCGGCTTCGCGGCCGGCAACGGCATCGCGGGGTCGACCATGTACCTCACCGGCCGCATGCACGCCCGGGTCGACGGCGAGGTGCGCGCGGAGGAGGACCACGTCGTCACAGGCTGGGTGATCGGCCGCGACGGCCGCAAGGTGACGTCGGGCACGGCGGTCAGCAAGCCCGACGGCACCGTCGTGGCCAAGGCCGTCAGCCTGTGGATCGAGATCAAGCCGCCCTTCTGACGCCGTGACCGACACGCCGCCATCCGGCACCGCGCCGTACCACCGCACGCCGACCTTCACGGCCATGACGGTGCCGTCGGCGCTGACGTCCGAGCACAGCACCAAAGCCGGCGTCTGGGCGCTGATCCACGTCGAAGCCGGCAGACTGCACTACGACGAACCGCGCACCGGCCGCGCCCTTACCCTGGTGGCCGGCGACCGCGCCGTCGTCGCGCCGCAGGAGGTCCATCGCGTCACGCTCGACGCCGATGCCGCCTTTTTCGTCGAGTTCTGGCGCTGAACGCCGTGGCATAAACGCGACAACCGCGTCAGTCGGTCGCAGTGGGGATTAATCCTCCCGGACAGGCGTAAGCGTCACGAACACCGGCTGTGTCCGCATCCCTCTGGAGCGCTGCGGCCGTCGTCCCCGCCGTGCGCGGCCTTGCCCTTTCCGGGCGTACTCCCGCTCGGCATCCCGAAACGAGGAAAGACATGGCCGACGAAATCGAGATCGAGGGCAGCAGTGCCAGTGAGACCCTTACCGGCACCGATGCCGCGGAGGTGCTCGACGCCAAGGAAGGCGACGACACGCTGATCGGCGGCGGCGGCAACGACAGCCTCGAAGGCGACGAGGGCAACGACAGCCTCGATGCCGGCGACGGCGACGACACCGCCGAAGGCGGCGACGGCAACGACACGGTATTGGGCGGCCTCGGCAACGACAGCCTGCGTGGCGGCGATGGCGTCGACTCGGTCCTCGGCGGCGACGGCAACGACACGCTGGACGGCCAGTCCGGCAACGACACGTTGTCGGGCGAAGCCGGAAACGACAGCCTGAAAGGCAACGACGGCAACGACAGCCTGGTCGGCGGCGCCGGCGACGATATTCTTAAAGGCGACGAGGGCGACGATACCCTCGATGGCGGCGACGGCGCCGACACGTTGAAGGGCGACCTCGGCCGCGACACCTTCGTCCTGCGGCCAGCGCAGGATACCGCCGACGGCGGCATCGCCATGATCGAAGAATTCGAGAGCAACGGTGCGGATAGTATCGACCTGACCGCCTTTGGCAGCATCAGCTTCCTCGGCACCGACGCCTTCACCAACACCGCCGGCGAGGTCCGTTACCAGCAGTCGGTGGGCATGACCCAGGTGCAGGTGGACGTCGACGGCGACGGCAGCGCCGACCGGATGCTCAACATCGACTCACTGACGGACCTGTTTGAGGACGCCGACAACCCCGGCATCCTGTACGGCAGCCGGGTGACACTGGGCGGCGACGATGACGACTCGATCTCCGGCGGTGCCGAGGACGAGGTCTACATCAACGGCGACGGTGACGATTCCTGCGACGGCGGTGGCGGCGACGACAGCGTCTACGGCCAGTCCGGCAACGACGTGATCTCTGGCGGCGCCGGCAACGA
>CAZVLI010000661.1:0-2943 GCA_964627965.1 uncultured Rhodospirillales bacterium | reverse complement strand
ATGAGAAGAATGTCGATGACTGCCACATTCCGAATAAGGACACGTTTCTTCATCTGAAGAAGGCGGAGTTGCCGGACGGGTGGCATGCCAAGTCGGAGTACAAGGAACGCGAAAGGAGAAGCAAGAAGAATGATCGATGATTCGGCGCGGACTTTGAGTGAACGGGGATTTGGGTCGTACTTTATTCGTGTAGGGGATTCATAGGCATGATGATGGGTTTCTGAATGCGGCCAAAGAGCGGCGCAACCGGCTTGGATGATATGGCGCGTTCTCTCGCTGACGACGCCCGGGGCGTCGGTGGGATTTGAAAGCGTCCTCACCGACTAACGTTGTACTGGAAAGGCAGGTGTGCTGGAACATGAGAACGATTAGGGATCTCATGCGACATAATGCGGAGATACGGAGGGCACGTGAGGTAGCGTTAAAGAAGGCACGCGAAGGTGTTTTCGAGTTGAATGCACTTGGTATAGCCTGTCGCCTCGTGGGCCTCAAAGATGCCGATGATGGTGATTCTGGGGGGACCGCTGACGAGCAAGGAGGTGACAAACCTCGTGGTCGTGATTTGTAGTCGCGGATGACGGAAGTGCAAGTTGGGCAGCGAGACGGTATCGGCCGGTTTGCTGTTCGCCGCGACAGTGTGTACGTCGCGGTTCGGGAAGTTCCGGTCAATGGACTGCTCAGGCCCGGCCGCCATCCACGCTGGTCGGTACCCCATGCTCTGGGCCTGGTGGCATAGAGGGCCTTCTGCTCGGCCACTACGACGGTGAGCGACGCCAGTTGAGCGTTCTTTGCGGACGATGGCAGGGGGAAGGTCGTCCAGTGATCGATTAATCTACGCAGCTCGTAGGAGCGGATGGTCTCCACATTGACATTTGGCGTCTTGGCGGCCCGGCCAATGGTGAGATGTTTCATCGTGTGGCGGCAAATCGCAATCTGCAGGCCGTGCTGTTGTACGGAATCAAGCCGATATTTGATCGCTGGTGTTTTTTTTAACGCGCTCGCAACTGGACTGTGGGCATGAGTCCAAGGTCGAGGCGGTGGGGCTGCCTCTGGAGCGCGGGGTGGGCGTGACACAGGCAGCGGCCGATCTGGACCTGCACGAGAACGCTTTGCGCCAATGAGTCTGCGAGTTCTCCGCCAACCCGACGCAGGCGTTTCGGGGGCAGGTGCAGATGGAGCCTGATCAGATCGAGATGCAGCCCCAGCGGCGCCTGGTGGAGCAGGAAATGATCCAGTCGATCAGTGGATTGCCGAGTTCACATACTCTGGCATCTGAGAGGACTGGCCCACGTGTTGGCGATCATCGACCGGTAACCCACCATCCACCAGGCTGGCCGTAAGCCTTTCAGCGTGTGTCGTGAGTGATATCGCCACGAAGGTCGCAAAATCCAAATCCTGCCCCCGCAACCAATTTAACCGAACGTGATGCCTCTCCCACCGACGCGGCTTTGTTGCCGTCTTTGGCCTGAGCGACGGCGACCATTTGCGCCAGGTCACCGACCAGTTCGATCTCGAAGCCGTCGGCAACCGGGTGCACTACGACGCGGCGTCGCATCAAGCATGAGGGACGTCCCGACATGCTGGTCTACCGCCATCCAGCCGCCTCGGAACTGCATCTGTCCAAACCGTCATCCACACCAGGTTGACTGAAACAGCGCGACAGATGCCGCGCACACACTTGGCCGCCTCCTGAACATCGCAGGTAGGCTACCGCGGTCGTGCAGAAATGGGCCGGACCGCCCCTATCACCGGACGTCTGAGCACGAAACCCGCACATCGAGTTCGCACCCAACTCGCCGACCCGGAACCGCGCCGAGGCAAATGTTCGTCCTTGGCGTCCGCCCCGCGCCACCCGAAAATACCAATCAAGTACATGTCGGGAGGATTTCGCGATGGCCGCGTCGGCCGCTTCACCCAGCACCGATACGGTGGACGTTCTCATCATTGGCGCCGGCGCTTCCGGGGCGGCCATCGCGTGGAGCTTGACCGAGACGCGAATGCGCATCCTTTGCCTGGAGCAGGGCGACTGGATGTCGTCGTCGCATTACCCGACGAACGGCAAGAACTGGGAGGCGCAGCAGTTCGGCGCCTTCCACGTCGACCCGAACGTGCGCGGCCGCGACAGCGACTACCCGGTCAACGTCGCCGACTCGCCCATCGACGTGCTGAACTTCAATGCCGTTGGCGGCGGCACGATCAACTACGCCGCCCACTTCCCCCGCCTGCATCCGTCGGACTTCCGGGTTAGGACGCTAGACGGCGTGGCCGACGATTGGCCGGTCACCTACGACGACCTCGAGCCCCATTTCGTACAGAACGATCGGATCATGGGGGTGTCCGGCCTACCCGGTGACCCGATGTACCCGCCGAAACAGCCGCCACTGCCGCCACTGCCGATCGGCCTGGTCGGTGAGACCGTTGCGCGCGGCTTCGACCGGCTTGGCTGGCACTGGTGGCCGTCCGACGCCGCGATTCTGTCGAGGCCCTACGAGGGCCGGGATCGATGCCTGAACCTTAACCCCTGCGCGACTGGCTGCTCGCAGGGGGCCAAGGGCAGCGTCGACATCACCTACTGGCCGGAGGCGACCCGCGCCGGCATCGAACTGCGCACGCGCTGCCGCGTGCGCGAGGTAAGGGTGAACGAGCACGGCATGGCGGATGGCGTCGTCTACTACGACGCAGACGGGCGCGAGTGCTTCCAGAAGGCCGAAGTCGTGATCATGGCCTGCAACGGTGTCGGCACCCCGCGCATCCTGCTCAACTCCACCTCGAAGCAGTTTCCCGACGGACTGGCCAACCGCAGCGGTCTGGTCGGCAAGAACCTGATGTTCCACCCGGTCGCCTTGGCAACCGGGGTGTTCGAGGAGCGGCTCGACACTCACAAGGGGCCAAACGGCTCCTGCATCCTCAGCAAGGAATTCTACGAGACCGACCTCAGCCGCG
>CAZVLI010000660.1:0-2948 GCA_964627965.1 uncultured Rhodospirillales bacterium | reverse complement strand
CGGCGTCGTGGACAGCTATGCCTACTGGCCACTGGTGCGGCAGGTCTTCTCACACGGCGCGTTCCAGCCGGCGGCCGGCCTGGCTGGCGACCAGGCGGAGATCGATGCGGGTCTCGGCGCCGCACCGCGCGTGTTGTCGGCGCTGGAGGGACTGGCCGAGGACCTGAATGCCGTCGCGCCGTCGCTGGCCGACATGCATCTGGCACCGATGCTCGGGTACTTCACCACCGTTCCGGCGGGTGCGGAGATGCTCGACGGCTACGCGAAACTCGCGGCGTGGTGGGCCGCCATGCGCGAGCGGCCGGCCGTGCTCGAGACCTGGCCGCCATTGCCGGGCGGCTGACTACTCCGCCGCCTGACGCCGATAGGCCGCGCTGCCCTCGGGCGTGACGAAACCGAAGGCAAGATCGCGTTCGACATCGCTCTGCGCCCGTTCGGAGGGGGCGCCGAAGCCGGCGCCGCCGCCGGTTTCCATCACCAGGCGATCGCCCTTCTTCAACGCGAAGCTGGTCTTCGAGGACAACTCGATCCGCTCGCCGTCGCGTTCCACCCACGAGCGCGCCGTGGCCCCGTCGTGGCCGCCGAACAGGCCTTCCGGCGCGATGCGGAAGCGGTCGCCATAGGTGGCGAAGCTGACGTCGTCGCTGACGATCTCGTAGACCCGGCGCAGGCCGAGCCCGCCGCGACGACGACCGGCGCCGCCGCTGTCGGCGACCAGGGCATACTCGGCGACGCGGAAGAAGTCGTACTCCATGTCCATCGCCTCGACCGGTACGTTGGCGCAGTTCGACAGCGGGCTGTCGACCGCATCGCAACCGTCTCGCAACGTCCCGGCGCCGTAGCCGCCGCCGAAGATCTCCAGGTAGATGCGATAGCCGTTCTCGGACAGGTGCGACAGGCAGGCCACCTCGGTGGTGTCGAAGCCACCGGCGATGACCTGGTCCGGCACGGCGGCGGCCAGCGCCTTCATCACCGCGTTGAAGACCCGATAGCCGGGGATCATGCGCGCGCGCACCGGCGCCGGCGGTTTCGGGTTCAGCAGGCAGCCGTAGGGCGCCGTCACCTCGATCGGCCGCTTGGAGCCTTCGTTGAACGGGATGTCCGGGCTGGTCAGCACGCCCTTCACGCAGGACAGCGCCGCCGCGATGGTCGACGCGAAGGGGCAGTTGATGTTGGTCTTCACCTGGGGATCGGTGCCGGTGAAGTCGACCAGCACGCGCTCGTCCTCGATGGTCACCGTGGCGCGGATCGCGACCGGCTCCTCGCCGATGCCATCGTCGTCGATGAAGTCCTCGCCGGTGTAGGAACCGTTGGGGACCGCGCGGATCGCCGCCCGCATCCGGCGCTCGGAATAGTCCATCAGTTCGGCCATCGCCGCCTGCACTGCCGCCGGACCAAAACGCTCGGCCAGATCGATGACGCGGCGCGCGCCGATGCCGTTGGCGGCGAACTGGGCGTTGAAGTCGCCGATGGTCTGGTCCGGCACGCGAATATTGGCGCGAACCAACCGCTCGAACGGCCCGCCATTCCAGTCTCGGTGCAGGTTGTACTTCGAGGGCGGGAAGATGATGCCCTCCTGGTGCACGTCCGACGCATGCGGGTTCAGGCCGGGCGCGCCACCGCCGAGATCGAGGTGGTGCGCCACGGTGGCGGAGAAGCCGAGCAGTTCACCCTGATAGAAGATCGGCGAGAACAGGAACACGTCCGGCACGTGCTGGCCGCCGTGGAAGGGGTCGTTGTTGATGTAGAAGTCGCCCTCTTCCAGCGTCTCCGGCGGGTAAAGCTCCGCGCAGGGCCGGAAGGTGGTGCCGATGGGGCCGAGTTGCATCGGGATCAACTCGGCCTGGCTGACGACGTTGCCAGACGCGTCGAGCAACGCGGCGGAACAGTCCGACGCCTCGCGTACGATCGGCGAGTACGCCGAGCGTACCAGCTTCACGCCCATCTCCTTGGCCGCCGCGATCAGCCCCTGGCTGATCACCGCCTGGTCCACGTTGCGTAGTTCGGCCATGTCTAGCCCTCCCGCGTCAGGATCAGGTTATCACAGTCGTCGACAGCCGCCCGCCAGCCGGACGGCAGGTAGATGGTCGACGTCACGTCCTCGATAAGGGCCGGCCCGGCGACACCCTTGGCCGCCTCGCGGCGCGGCATGCGACGCGCATCGACCCAGGCGCCGTCGTCGTAGATGCGTACCATGCCGGCCTCGATGGCATCGGCCTCCGCCGCCTCGTTCAACGCCGGTACGGCACCCGGCGGCGCGGTCGCGCCGAGGCGGAAGGAAACGATCTCGGCCTTGTTGACGCGGCTGTCGTCGAACTCGAAGACGCGCGCGTGCGCCTCGTTGAACAGGTCCAGCAGCTTCTCCGCCGTGAGCGATGGCAGCAGGTCGTCAGGCAACTCAACCAGGACCTCGTAGGCCTGGCCGACGTAGCGCATCGCCAGCGCGTGGCTGAACCGCGGCGCGTCGAGGTCCAAGGCGGCGAAGTTCTCCGTCGCCTCCACGGCGAGATCGGCGAAGACCGCGCGGACCGTCTGCGGCGTGTCGTCCTCGACCGTCATGCGCCGTGTGCGCGTGCCGTACTGCACGTAGTCGGCCGCGAGCAGGCCGTAGGCGGACAGCACGCCGGCATTGGGCGGTACGCAGATGGTGGCGATGTCGAGTTCCTCGGCGATACGCGCGGCGTGTAGTGGGCCAGCGCCGCCGAATGGCACCAGCACGTAGTCGCGCGGATCGCGTCCGCGCGCCGTCGATACCAGGCGGATGGCGCCGACGATGTTGCTCTCCGCGAGACGGATGGCGTCGGCGGCGAGTGCCTCGGGCGTCGTCTCTAGCTTCTCGGCAACCGGTTTCAGCGCGGCTTCGGCGGCAGTGGGATCGACCGACATTCGGCCGCCGAGGAAGGCGGCCGGGCGGAGCGTGCCGCGCGCCACATGTGCGTCGGTGATCG
>CAZVLI010000659.1:0-2950 GCA_964627965.1 uncultured Rhodospirillales bacterium | reverse complement strand
CAACTCGTCCACCGCGCGCCGGAACCCGGCCGGATGCTGCAGCAGCGTGGTGATGTCGCGGAAGATGATGCCGGGCTTGGGATAGTCCGGGATCGAGCGAACCAGGGCGGCGAGATCCATCAGCCGGCGCCTCCGAGCACGCGCCCGGCGACCGCGTCGAGCTTCGCGAGCACGGCCGGGTCGCGCGCCTCCGGCGCGGTGATCAACGCGGTGTCGAGCGGCCGGTCGGTGCCCTCGGGGCATACCGCCGGCCGGTTCTTCATGTGCGGCGCGACACGCCGGACCAGCGCGCGGGCGCGATCGGCGTTCTCGGTCAGCACCTTGATGATGGTCTGCACCTCGACCTTGTCGTGGTCGGGATGCCAGCAGTCGAAGTCGGTGACCATGGCGATGGTGGCGTAGCTGATCTCGGCCTCGCGGGCGAGCTTGGCCTCCGGCATGTTGGTCATGCCGATCACGTCACAGCCCCAGGACCGGTACAGGTTGCTCTCCGCCAGCGAGGAGAACTGCGGCCCCTCCATCACCATGTAGGTGCCGCCGCGGTGCACCGGGATGCCCTCCTCGCGGCAGGCCTGCTCGGCCAGATCGCCGAGCCGCGCGCAGACCGGGTGCGCCATCGAGACGTGCGCCACCATGCCGGTGCCGAAGAAGCTCTTCTCGCGCGCGAAGGTCCGGTCGATGAACTGGTCGACAATGACGAAGGTACCGGGCGGCAGGTCCTCGCGGAACGAGCCGCAGGCGCTGAGCGAGAGGATGTCCGTCACCCCGGCGCGCTTCATCGCGTCGATGTTGGCGCGGTAATTGATCGTGCTCGGCGATAGCGGATGGCCGCGCCCGTGCCGGGGCAGGACGACGCACTCCCCGCCGTCCAGCCGGCCGCAGAAGAGCTGGTCCGACGGCTTGCCCCACGGCCCCTCGACCGTGCGCCACTCGGCCCCTTCCAGGCCCTCGATATCGTAAACGCCGCTGCCGCCGATGATGCCCAGCACCGGCCGCGAATGCACGTCAGCCATACGCAATCCCTTCCAGACGTTGCGCGATTGTCACCGCTACGACGCGCCGCCGCAATGACGAAGGGCCGCGCGATGGCGGCCCTTCGGGATGTTTCTATGCGCGTCGCGCGATCAGTGCACGTCGGACCAGATCTTGCGCTTGGCGGCATACAGGAAGCCGGTCAGCACCAGCAGGAACAGGATCACCTTGATGCCCATCTGCTTGCGCTCTTCCAGGCTCGGCTCGGCCGCCCACGCCAGGAAGGCGGTGACGTCGGTCGCCATCTGTTCCACCGTCGCCGGGGTCCCGTCGGGATACTCGATCAGGTCGGCCTGCAGCGGCGGGGCCATCTTGATGTTGCCGCCCGGGAAGTAGGGGTTGTAGTGCGCCCCCTCCGGCACCTCGTGGTCGGCCGGCGCCTCGCGGTAGCCGATCAGGAGCGAGGCGATGTAGTTCTCGTGGCCCTTGCGCGACTTGACGACGAGCGACAGGTCGGGCGGCGCGGCACCGCCATTGGCGGCCGCGGCGGCCTTGGAGTTCGCGAACGGCGCCGGGAAGTAGTCCGACGGCTTGCCCGGCCGCTCGAACATCTCGCCGTCGTCGTCAGGGCCGTCCTCGATGGTGTACTCGGCGGCCAACGCCTTCACGGTGGTCTCGGACAGGCCGATGTCGCGCAGCGTCCGCAGCGCCACCAGGTCGAGGCTGTGACAGCCGGCGCAAACCTGCTGGTAGACCAGCAAGCCACGCTGCAGGGCGCCACGGTCGAAGGTGCCGAACGGGCCGCTGTGCGCCCACTCGAAGCTGCGCGGGGCTTCCGCGTTCCCGGCGGCGAGCGACGGCAGGCTGGCGAAGCCGACAGTGGCGGCGGCCAGCGCCGCCAAGATGGTCCTGGTCAACCGCATCAGCCCCGGTCCTCCTGCTTGGCGGCGGCGCCTTCGGGCGCGCTGGCCCCCGCCCCGCCGCCTTTCTTCAATACCGCGGCCGATATGCTCGCCGGTAGCGGCCTGGGCCGTTCAAACCAGCCGAGCAGCGGCAGGATCGGGAAGAAGAACAGGAAGTAGAAGGCCGTCGCGATGCGGCTGTAGGTCAGGTACGGCTCTTCGGCCGGCATCGCGCCGCAATAGCCGAGGATCAGGCAGTCGATGAAGAACAGCC
Source organism: uncultured Rhodospirillales bacterium (assembly GCA_964627965.1). Lineage (GTDB taxonomy): Bacteria > Pseudomonadota > Alphaproteobacteria > JAVKFY01. The sequence continues at coordinate 802 of CAZVLI010000659.1, read as the reverse complement.
AGAACAGGATCTTGTAGACCGGCCGGTAGGTCGCCGAGCGGACCCGACTGGTGTCGAGCCAGGGCAGCACGAACAGCACCAGGATCGCCGCGAACATCGCGATCACGCCGAGCAGCTTGTCCGGGATCGACCGCAGGATCGCGTAGAACGGCAGGAAGTACCATTCCGGCACGATGTGCGGCGGCGTCACCAGCGGATCGGCCGGGATGTAGTTGTCGACCTCGCCGAGCGCGTTCGGCAGGAAGAACAGCATCACCGCGAAGAACAGGCCGAAGATGGCGAAGCCGAGGAAATCCTTCACCGTGTAGTACGGGTGGAAGGGGATGGTGTCCTGCGGGCTCTTGATGTCCAGGCCGGTCGGATTGTTCGACTTGTTGTGGTGCAGCGCCCACAGATGCAGGAACACGATGCCGAACAGCACGAAGGGCAGCAGGTAGTGCAGGCTAAAGAAGCGGTTCAGCGTCGGGTTGTCGACCGAGTAGCCGCCCCACAGCCAGGTCACGATGGTGTCGCCCACCAGCGGCACGGCCGAGAACAGGTTGGTGATCACCGTGGCGCCCCAGAAGCTCATCTGGCCCCACGGCAGCACGTAGCCCATGAACGCGGTCGCCATCATCAACAGCAGGATGATGATGCCGAGCCACCAGAGGATCTCGCGCGGCGCCTTGTAGGAGCCGTAGTACATGCCACGGAAGATGTGGATGTAGACCGCGATGAAGAACATCGACGCGCCGTTGGCGTGCATGTAGCGCAGCAGCCAGCCGTAGTTCACGTCGCGCATGATGTGCTCGACGGAATTGAA
>CAZVLI010000658.1:0-2953 GCA_964627965.1 uncultured Rhodospirillales bacterium | reverse complement strand
CATGTCGGTGACGGATTTCGGCGCGAGCTTGGAGACGATCGGGTCGTAGGCGCGGACGTCGGCGCCGGCGGCCCGGAGACGCACGAGCGTAGCGAGCGCCGGCGAGTCGCGCAGGTCGTCGGTGTCCGGCTTGAACGCCAGGCCGAGCAGCGCGACCTTACGGCCTGCGAGACCGCCCAGCGCCTTCGACAGCAGCGCCAACACGCGTTCCGGACGCGCCTGGTTCACTTCCATCACCGCGTCCAGCAGCGGCGACGGCGCGTCGACCCCGCGCGCGAACATGCGCAGCGCATTGACGTCCTTCGGCAGGCAGGAACCGCCGAAACCGGCGCCGGCCTTCAGGTAGCTCAGTATGCCCGGCCGTACCGGCTTGCCGTCGACCATCGGCATCAGCCGGCGGTCGTGGTGCACACCCGACATCACGATATCGACGTCGGTGCCCGGCATCGCCTCGCACAGGCCGGCGATCTCGTTGGAGAAGCTGACCATGGTGGCGAGCAGGCTGTTCGAAGCGTACTTGATCAGCTCCGCGTTGCGCAGATTGGTGCGCAGTTTCGGGCAGGCGAAGCCGTCGTACAGGCCCATCACGGCTTCGGCCGAGGCGGCGTCCCAACCGCCGACCACGATCCGGTCCGGGTCCATGAAGTCGGCGACGGCGGAGCCTTCGCGCAGGAACTCCGGGTTCATCGCCAGTCCGAAGTCGCCGGCCGGCTTGCCCGAGGCTTCCTCGACCGCCTTGCGGACCACGGTATCGGTCGTGCCCGGCACGACGGTGGATTTCACGATGATGGTGAAGCGGTCGGTGCGATCCTTGATCGCGGCGCCGATCTCGCGCGCGGCGCCGTCGACCTGACGCAGGTCGATCTTCTCGCCATCGCCCGGCGTGCCGACCGCGATGATCGCGATGGCGGCGGCGGCGACCGCGCCGGTCAGGTCGGTGCCGGCGGTCAGGCGGCCGTCGCGGCGTACGTCCTGCAGCACCTCGGTCAGGCAGGTCTCGTGCAGCGGCGATGCACCGGCGTTCACGGCGTCGACCCGGCTCTGGTCGCGGTCGACCACGATTACCCTGTGGCCGATGCTGGCCAGGCAAGCACCGCTCACCAGGCCGACATAGCCGGCGCCGACGACGACGATGCGGGCGGGGTTCGCTGTCTGCGTCATGCCGCGGCCTCCTCGAATTCGGCATAGGAGGCCAGCGTGCGGGAGAGCGCCTCTTCCAGCGTGACCTTCGGTTCCCAGCCCAGGCCGCGCAGCTTGTCGAGAACGGGGCAGCGGCGCTGCGGATTGTCGGTCAGGTAGTGGGCGTCGTCGCTGACCCGGTATTCGACCTTCAGCGGCGGATCGCTGGCGACCCGCGCCATGGTCTCGGCCAGGTCGGCCATGGAGATTTCCATCTCGTCGTTGCCGACGTTGAAAGCCTCGCCGGCGACGTCGGCCAGCATCACGGTCAGCATGCCGCGCACCGCGTCGGCGACGTAGCAGAACGACCGCGTCGCTCGACCGTCGGAGAGCAGCACGATCGGCTGGCGCGCCAGCGCGGCGGTCATCAGGTCCGGGATCACCCGCTTGTCGTCCAGCCGCTGGCCCGGACCGAACACGTTGAACGGCCGGATGATCTTCACCGGCGTGCCGTGCAGTTGGTGGTAGGTCATGGCCAGCGTCTCGGCCAGCCGCTTGCTCTCGTCGTAGCAGGCGCGCGGGCCGGTGCAGGAGACGTTGCCGCGATAGTCCTCCGGCGTCGGGATCATGTCCGGGCTCGGATCGCCGTAGATCTCCGACGTGCTCATTACCAGGATGCCCTTGGCCTGGCGCGCGCGCGCCAGGTCGAGCATCCGCCGCGTACCACCGACATTGGCGTCGATCGTTTCCAGCGGGTACTGGCGATAGAAGGTCGGCGAGGCGATCGAGGCGCCGTGCACGATCCAGTCGGCCGCGCCCTCGCGTGTCCACTCGGCGGTGATGTCATGCTTCATGAGCTCGACGTCCGGCCGGTTCGCCAGGTGCGCCAGGCGCTCCGGCAGTCCGGTCAGCATGTTGTCCACCGCCACCACGGTCATCGGTTTGCCCACACCGAGATCGTTCCAGGCGACAAGGCAGTCGACCAGGAAGCTGCCGAGGAAGCCGCCGGCGCCGGTGACGATCACCGTGTCGCCGGCCGCCTTGGCGAGTTGCGGCGCCATTGCCTCGGCCACGGCGCGCGCGTCCTGCTGAATGATGCGACTGATCTTGGCCATGTTCTCGTCCGTCTCTGATCTACGCCGCGGCGCGTTGGCGCGCGCGGAACCAGTCGATGGTGCGCGCCACGCCGTCTTCCAGGCCGACGCGCGGGGTCCAGTTGAGTTGCGTGGCGGCGGCGGCGCGGTCGCCGGACTGCACCCACATCTCGCCGTCGCGGTAGGGCAGGGCGCCGAACTCGGCCCGCGCGTTGCCGCCGACGAGGCGCAGGATGGTCTCCACCACATCGCGGATCGGCGTGCCGATGCCGCTGGCAAGATTGATCGCCTCGATGTCGTCGTCGAGCGTTGCGGCGCCGGCGGCCGCGATGCCCTCGGCCACATCGTCGATGTAGAGGAAGTCGCGCTGCTGCCGGCCTTCGGTGGTGGCGATGGTCTCACCGGCCAGCGCCCTGGCGATGGTCGCCGCGATCAGGGTGCTCTCCGGCATCCACGGCCCGTAGGGCGTGAACAGCCGCAGCGAGACCGTCGGCAACCCATGACTGCGCCGCAGGCTCTGCAGCAACAGGTGCGCGCCCGCCTTGGCCGCGCCGTAGACCGTGGTCGGTTGCAGCGGATGGTCTTCCGTCATCGTGTCGCCTTCGCCGTATTCGAAGCAGGAGGCGACGTGCACCAGCCGCCGCGCCGGCGTCTTCAGCAGGGCGACGGCGAGGTTGTAGGTGCCCTCGATGTTGCCGCGCAGCACCGCGCGGTCGTCGCGCCGGTCGACCACGCCAGCG
>CAZVLI010000657.1:0-2955 GCA_964627965.1 uncultured Rhodospirillales bacterium | reverse complement strand
CCGGCGGAAAGCGCGCGGTCGTAGGCATCGGCCTTGTCGGTCAGGTGCACCGCGGCGAGGATCTCGTCGCTGCGCCGGTTTCGGCGCGGGACACCGTAGAGTCCGGCCTGGAACTCCAGCGCCTCGCGCGGCGTGAAGAAGTTATCGATGTTCAGTTCCTGCGGCACGATGCCGATCGCGGCGGCGACATGACGCGGCTCGCGATCGAGGTCGTGACCCCAGACGGTGACCTCGCCGGCGGTCTTGATCACCAGGCTGCCCAGGATGTTGATCAGCGTCGACTTGCCCGCCCCGTTCGGCCCGAGCAGGCCGAAGATGCTGCCACGCGGTATCTCCAGATCGACGTTGTCGAGCGCCGGCGGCGCGCCGGGGCGATAACGCTTCGTCAGCCCGCGGACCGCGATCGCCGCGCGCGGCGCATCGCCACGGTTGATCGCGGCCGCACTTGCCGTATCATCCGGCCGGCGCGTAGCCCTGGTTGCGGGAAAGTTGACGATGGAAGCCTCCGAAGTAATCGAGACCGAAACGACTGTCGTGCGCTGCGATGGCGGCGGCGGCGCGCTGGGCCATCCGCAGGTCTATCTCAACATGGGCGAGAAGCGCGAGATCGACTGCCCGTACTGCGGCCGCCATTTCGTCCTCAAGGAAGGCGCGACGGCGCACGCCCACTAGGGGCTACAGCTCGATTTCGAGTCCGTCGTAGGCGCTGATCACTTCCAGCGCCGCCCCACCGTCGCGGCTCAATTCCTCGAACCGGCGGGTTTCGTTCAGAATTCCGACAAGCGCGGCGTCGTCGTTGTTCGGCTCGTGATGGAACAGCGCCAGACGCTTGGCGCCGGCGCGCGCGGCCAGTTCGACCCCGAGCACGTTGGAGGAATGGCCCCAGTCCTCCTTCAGCGACACCGCCTCGGCCAGCGAGTACATCGCGTCGAAGATCACCAGGTCGGCGCCGCGGAAAAACTCGGCAAAGGCAGCCTCGCTCGGCTCCTCCTGCCCCTTGTGCTCGGAGTCAGTGGAGTAAACCGCGACCTTGCCGCCGTGGGTGAAACGCCAGCCGTAGCTGTCACCCTCGTGATGCTGCTTCATCGCCCGCACGGTCATGCCGGCGATCTCGTGGTCCTGTTCCGGCGCCAGCTTGTGGAAACTGATCGAGGCACCGAGCTGGCCGAAGTCGACCGGAAAGCTCGGCGCGCGGTGCTGGCGGCGGATCGCCTCCTCGACTTCGTCATGGCAGGCGTAGATCTCGACCCGATGGCCGGGGACATAGGCTGGCACGAAGAACGGGAACCCCATGATGTGGTCCCAGTGCAGGTGCGACATGAAGACGTGGAATGTCTTCGACTTATCGGCGCGCTGCTGACGCAGGAAGGCGTTGCCGAACTCGCGTATGCCGGTGCCCATGTCGCACAGCACGTAGTCCTCGCCGACGTCGTCGATTTCGACACAGCTGGTGTTGCCGCCGAAGGTACCGGCGATCTCGAACCCGAGATGCCGGTCGATGAAGTCGTCGACCGACGTCGCGTCCGGCGCACCATGCTGGGCGGCGGCAGCCAACGCCCGACGCACCTTGTCGCGCACCTGGGTGGCGTTCAGCGGCGCCGACAAAGAACCGCGCGTACCCCAGAAACGCACACGCATGGTTTCTAGTCCGACTCGGCCTGCATCGCGGCGAGCGCGTCGGCCGACAACGCCGCGACGGCGTCGGCGACGGTCTGGTGAACCGTGACGACCTGATGGAAGCGGCTGATGGCGAAGATCTCCTCCACCACCGAGGTCAGCGCCGCGACCATGAGCTGGCCGTTGCGCTCCCGGCACAGGCGGGCGCCCTTGGCGACGGCGCGCAAGCCACCGGAGCTGACATAGTCGAGGCCGGCGAAGTCGATCACCACCTGAGCGGCGTCCGACTGCTCGACCGCCTCGGTCACCTTGGCCTGAAAGGTTGGTGCTTCGTCGTTGGTCACGCGGCCCGCCGGCCGCAGGACGCAAACGTCGGCGTAGCTGTCGATGCTAAAGGTCAGCGCCAATGGTTCCCTCCGTCGCGCGCCCCCTCGCGCCGAATACCGTGCCGATTTATGGCACGTTTGGCCCGGCTGAGCCGAGCCGAAAACGTCGCATGATCAATCTGCGGCATGCATACCGGTGTCGCGGCGGATGCGGTAAAGCGCCAGCTCGGCGTCATAATATGCCCGCGTCGTGCCGGCATAGCCCATGCCGAGCTTCTCCATGACACGTCGGGAGGCCACATTCTCCAGCGCCGCGAGCCCCAGGATCTCGGCGATGGACAGGCGAGCGAAGCCCCACGCCAAGGTCGCGTGCGCCGCCTCGGTGGCCAGTCCGAGCCCCCAGTAGCGAGGCAGCAGCGCGTACAGCAGTTCGACCGTCTCGGCGTCGTCGGGCAGCGGCCGCAGCCCGCAGTAGCCAAGCAGGACGTTACGCCGGTCGACCACCGCCATGGCGCCGCAACCGGCCTTGTTGAATTCCTCGCGCGCCTTGGCGATGAAGGCGTCGGCGAACTTGCGCGCCTCCTGACCGTCGCCCATCTCGCCGACCGCAAGATGCTGCGTCACCGACGGGATCGCGAACAGCCGGCCGATGGCCTCGGCATCGCCGCGATCGAGGCGGCGCAGGCGCAAGCGCGCGGTTTCTACTTCCATCGCGCCACCTTGCGTCGCGCAGCGCCGGGTCCGACCGGCCGATTCCGGATCGGGTGCGGCTGATTCGTCACGGCGCGATCACACCATAGTCTCCATACGCCTCCAAGAGCCGGCCGCCGCCACCGTTCGATCACGGGTGATTGAGCGCAGATGTATCGGGCGAGGATATTGGCAGTGCAGCAGCGGCTCCCAATATCTGTTGTCAACGGCGCGCGAGCCCGCCCAAGCCCCCGGCGGGGCGGGCGACGCGCCGGCCGCCGGCCTCGGCCGACGGTACGGTCTCCGCCACCGCGACCGCGAT
>CAZVLI010000656.1:0-2970 GCA_964627965.1 uncultured Rhodospirillales bacterium | reverse complement strand
CCTACCAGGGCGGCTTCGCGGGCGGCTCGACCGCGCGTTCCAAGGGCTCCGACCGCGCGCGTGCGGAAAGCCTCTATCGCGGCGAGATGGACTTCGAGATCGCCGGCCGCGTGTTCGAGGTGGCGGAGAAGCTCGGCCACAAGCCGGCGCAGATCGCCATCGCGTGGCTGCTATCCAAGCCGGAGGTCACGGCGCCGGTCGTCGGCGTGTCCAAGATCGATCAACTCGACCAGCTGGTCGCCGCGAGCGAGATCGAGCTGTCGGCCGAGGACATCGCCTACCTGGAAGAGCTTTACCGGCCGGTGGAGAACCTGCTGTCCCTGGGGCATTCATAGCCGCCGTACCCTGCCCTGGCCTAAGCTGGCCGGATGGGCCGGCGACAGGGATGACGAAGATGGCTGACGATGGTGTGGAGGCGTTGCGGCAGCGCGTGCTGGCGGCGACGGGGCGCGACGTCGCGACGGCCGAGCTCACCGCCTATCGCGAGCGGTTCGAGCGCATGGTCGCCTTCGCCGAGCGCATCGCTGCGCTGGAGCCGAAGCTGGACCTGATCGAGCCGGCAACCGTCACCGCGAACCTGGGTGGGCGGCGATCATGAGCCTGCCGCCCGACATCCACTACCGCTCGTTGGCCGAGGTCGCCGACCTGTTGCGCCGGGGCGAGATCAAGTCGGTCGAACTGACGGAGGCTTTGCTCGCCCGCATCTCCGAGCACGAGCCGGTCTTGAATGCCTTCATTCGTGTCACCGGTGACCTGGCGCTTGAGCAGGCACGCCGGGCCGACGCGGCGCAGGCAAAGGGCCAGATCATCGGACCGCTGCATGGCGTACCGGTGGCAATCAAGGACCTGCTGGTCACCAAGGGCATCCCCACCACCTTCGCGTCGCGCGCCTACGAGGACTACATCACCGACTACGACGCCAGCGTGGTGACACGGCTGGTCGAGGCCGGCGCCGTGATCGTCGGAAAGACGAACCTGTCGGAGGGCGCGGCCTGTTCCAGCAGCCTGTCATCGGCCTTCGGCGGCCCGGCCAACCCCTGGAACACCGACTACATCACCGGCGGCTCGTCGGGCGGCTCGGCGGCGGCGGTGGCAGCCGGGCTGGCTTACGGCGCGATCGGTTCCGACACCGCGATGTCGATCCGCCAACCGGCCGCGGTGTGCGGTATCGTCGGGCTGAAGCCGACCTTCGGGGTGGTGCCGAAGTACGGCGCGATGTCGCTGTCCTTCTCGCTCGACCATCTCGGGCCGATGACGCGCGACGTGCGCGACGCGGCGCTGATGCTGCAGGTGCTGGCCGGCGCCGACCCGAAGGACCCGACAAGCGTCACGGCGCCGGAAGCCGGCTATGCCAACTTGCTCGGCCAAGACGTCAGGGGCGCCCGGCTGGCGGTGATGCGTGATGCACACTTCGCCCCATCCGACCCGCAATGGGCGGCGGCGGCCGAGCGCGCGCTCGACGCGTTGCGCGACCAGGGCGCCGAGGTGGAGGACGTGGCGCTGCCCGGGCTGGACGACCTGATGCTCGTCGCCTCGACCATCATCGCGGTGGAGGGCGCGTCGTTCCATGCCGCCCGGTTCAAGACCGCGCCGGAGAAATTCGGGCCGGCGATCCGCGGGCTGACCGAGGTCGGCCAGAGCTTTTCCGGCGTGCAATATGTCCAGGCGCAGCGCGCGCGGCGGATGCTGACCGACGACTTCCTGGCCGCCTTCGCCGGCTACGACGCGCTGGTGCTGCCGACCACGCAGCCGGCGACCACTCGCATCGCCGACGAGGCGCCGGGCATGATCACCCAGCGTCTGCCCAATACCTTGCCGTTCAACGCGCTCGGCCTGCCGGCGATCACGGTGCCATCCGGACTGGACGACAACGGCCTGCCGATCGGCGTGCAGTTCGTCGGCCAGGCCTTCGCCGAGGCCCGCATCCTGCAACTCGCACACGCCTACGAACGCGCCAGCGGCAACCAGGGCCGGCATCCGGACATATGATCTTCGACCCGCCGCTGGTCTCGGCCCGCTTCCTGCGTCGCTACAAGCGCTTCTTCGCCGACATGACGCTGGACGACGGCACGGACGTCGTCGCCCACTGCCCCAATCCCGGCGCCATGCTGGGCGTACTCAACGAGGGCGCGCGGTGCTGGCTCAGCCCCTCGATCAACCCGAAGCGCAAGCTCGCGTGGACCTGGGAGCTGGTCGAGGCCGACGGCACGCTGGTCGGCCTCAACACCGGGCGGCCGAACGCGCTCGTGGCCGAGGCGATCGCAGCCGGCACGATCAGCGAGCTGGCGAGCTACGGCGATCTGCGGCGCGAGGTGAAGTACGGCAAGAACTCGCGCATCGACATCCTGCTCGGCGAGCCGGGCCGGCCGGACTGCTACGTTGAGGTGAAGAACGTCCATCTGATGCGGGAGCCGGGACTGGCGGAATTCCCGGATTCGGTGACCGCGCGCGGCGCCAAGCATCTGGGCGAACTGGCCGGCATGGCGGCGGCCGGACATCGCGCATTAATGTGCTTTCTGATACAACGCAGCGACTGCGACCGTTTCGCACTGGCCGGCGACATCGATCCGGCCTATGCCCGCGCCTACGCCGAGGCCACGGCGGCGGGCGTTGAGGCGGTCGCCTACGGTTGCGATATTACGGCCGAGGCGATCACGGTCGATCGCCGTCTGGACATTGCGAGCTAAGAACCGCGGACCGAAGAGCAGATGGATCGAAACTACGTCAGCGCCGACGAGGCACCGAGCAGCAACACCGGGCACATCAAGCTGCACGGGGCGGACGCGTTCGAGGGCATGCGCAAGGCCGGTCGGCTGGCGGCGGAGACGCTCGACTTCATCGTCCCGCACGTGCAGCCTGGCGTGACCACCGAACACCTCGACAAGCTCTGCCACGACTACATCTGCGACCATGGCGCGGTGCCGGCGCCATGGTCGCAGATGTAGTCGTGGCAGAGCTTGTCGAGGTGTT
>CAZVLI010000655.1:0-2972 GCA_964627965.1 uncultured Rhodospirillales bacterium | reverse complement strand
ACGACACGCTGCGCGGCCAGGGCGGGCGCGACAGCCTGAACGGCGGCGACGGCAATGACTTGCTTCTTGGGATGCAGGGCTTCGACACCCTGGTCGGCGGCGATGGCAACGACACCCTGATCGGCGCGCAGGCGAACGACACCCTGACCGGTGGCAGCGGCACCGACGTGTTCGTCTTCGCCACCGGTCACGGCACCAACGTGGTCACGGACTTCGCCGACAACGTCGACAAGCTGTCGCTGCCGGGTATCACCGGGATCGGCTCGTTGAACATCGTCGACAGCGGTGGCGGCGCACAGATTTCGTTCGGCGCCGGCGACGACGCCACCGTGGTGACGCTCACCGGCATATCCGCCAACCAGCTCACGGCCTCGGACTTCTTCTTCGGCTGACCCGGTCAGGCGTCTCGCGCCGCGTTTTTCGTGGCGCGGTGCGACTGACGGCCTATGATCGCGCCGGCCGACGACGGGAGGACGGGCGATGGAAAGCTTTGCGGACAGGCTGGCGGTGGTGACCGGCGGCGGATCGGGGATCGGGCGCGAACTGGCGGTGCAACTCGCCGCCGAGGGTTGCGACCTGGCGCTGTGCGACCTGTCGGAAGCCAACCTGGCCGAGACCAAGGCTCGCTGCGCCGATGCCAACGCGAGCGTGACGGTATCGACGCACACCTGCGACGTTGCCGACGAGGACTCGGTGCAGGCCTTCCGCGATGCCGTGCTGTCGGCGCACGTCACCGAGGCCGTGAACCTGGTCTTCAACAACGCCGGCATCGGCGGCGGCGGCAGCTTCGTTGCCGGCGAGCGCGACGAGTGGGAGCGGACGTTCAACGTCTGCTGGGGCGGGGTCTACAACGTCGCGCGCGCCTTCGTGCCGTTGCTGGTCGCCGCCGACGCCGGCCACATCGTCAACACCAGCTCCATCAACGGTTTCTGGGCCAGCCTCGGACCGCACACGCCGCACACCGCCTACAGCGCCGCGAAGTTCGCGGTGAAAGGTTTCTCCGAGGCGCTGCTGACCGACCTGCGGCTCAACGCCCCGCACGTGAAGGTTTCGGTGGTGATGCCCGGCCACATCGGCACCGACATCGTCGCCAACTCGCGCACCGCCATGGGTCGCGAGGGACCGATGTCGGCCGAAGAAGTTGCGACGATGCGCAAGCGGCTGATCGACCGCGGCCTGCCGGTCGACAACGTGCCCGACGACGCCATCCGCCAGTTCGCCAAGCAGTTCGCCGACGACTTCCGCGACAAGGCCCCGACCACCGCGTCCGAGGCGGCGCAGATCATCCTCGCCGGCGTGCGCGCCGGCCGCTGGCGCATCCTCGTCGGCGCCGACGCCGAGGCCATCGACAACGCCGTCCGCGCCACGCCGGATGAGGCCTACGAGAACGACTTCATGTCGGCGCTGCAGGCCGAGGGCCACTTCACGGCGTTGATTCGGTAGGTGGCGCTGCGGCCTTCCGGAACAGGAGCTTCTGGTACAGCCAGCCGATCCCGACCAGCACCGCGCCGAGGCCGATGAAGCTGAGCGCGCGGTAGGCGCCTTCCAGGTCACCCATGTCGACCAGGAACACCTTGGCGATGGTGACGAGCAGGACGACCGCCGAGGCCAGCCGCGCCGGCTGCGAACCGAGCAGCAGGCCGCCGAGCAGCAGCGCCACGCCATAGCCCAGCCAAGCCACGGATAGCGCGTAGAGCTCGGCGTCGTAGTTGCTGCCCGGGATCATCGACGGCCCGCGGAACAGCCGCATCAGTTCCAGCGAGACATAGGCGAAGCCGAGCAGCACCGCGACGGCGGCGACGATGCCGCGTGCCCAGGCCGGCCGCGTCGGCCGCGTCAGCACCGCCAGGATGCCGGTGAGCACGCCCGGCAGCAGGTAGCCCAGCAGGATCAGGTTGATGACCGCGCCGTCGATGCGCCGGCCGGTCAGCCAGGGATTCTCGAACAGCAGCAGGCCGCAGACCGTTCCGATCAACGCCATCACGGTCAGAACCGCCGCGGCGACGTTGTGCACGATGGAACCGGTACGCCGGCGTACCCATTCCAGGCCGATCGCCATGGCCAGGGCGGCGTTCACCTGCAGCGCGACTTCCGTCAGCCCGGCGGTGCCGGCGTAGATGTCCTCGGCATGGATGTAGTGCCGGATCTCGACGAACACGGTCAGCACGGTGAAAAGGATCGCACCGCTCTCCACCATGCGCGCCGGCACGTCGTCGACGCGCCGCCGCATCCGCCAGCCCGACCACCAGAACGCCACGGCCGGCACGCCGTAGCCCCACAGCAGCCAGTTCAGGATCGGGGTGGTTCCAAGGTCGTCGGTCACCGTTGGCTGCCAGGCCGTGCGCGCGGCCAGTACCGCGACCATCGCCGCCGCGAGCCAGCGCAGGGCAGGGACCGGGCGCTTCTCGGCGATCCAGGCGATGCCCGGGACCATCAGCGCCAGTCCGACGGTGAGCCAGCCCTTTTCCAGCGCGAAGGTCAGGGCCAGGGCGAGCCCAGCGACGCCGCCGATGGCGAAGATCGCCACCGCCGCCGCCAGTCCGGGCCGGTGCGGGCGCCGTTGCAGCCGGTCGGTGGCCAGGGCGTAGAGCGCGCCGACGATCAGCGCGAGGGCGGCGAAGTCGTAGGCATGGCTGTGGTCGCCGACGCGCCAGTACAGCGCCAGCAGGATCGCCACCGGCGCCGCCACCGCCGATCCCGCCCACAGCATCGCCGGCAGCGCACGCGCCAGCCCGCCTTGCCGCAGGAAGCCGCCGATCCCGAACAGCACCGCGAACAGACCGCCGACGACGAGATGCGCGGTCACCGGTCGCGCCGCGGGGTCCACCTCCAGCCGCATCAGGTCGCTCTCGATCAAGAGCTGTCCGACCGGCGCCTTCACCGCCCAGTCCGCCATCACCAGCGCGACCGTCAGCGCCGCGACCGGTACGGCGGCAACGGCGGCATCCGCACGCCACGCGATGGCCAGTGTG
>CAZVLI010000654.1:0-2984 GCA_964627965.1 uncultured Rhodospirillales bacterium | reverse complement strand
GCCATTGAGTGCGTGCGAGGGAGTCGCTACCGCCCGAACAGGAGACGTCGCCCCGGACTTGATCCGGGGTGCATGTCGACCGCGGTACACTGCGCAGACATGGACCCCGGGTCTACACGCTTCGCGTTCCGCCCGGGGTGACGCCAGATGGAAGAGACCATGCAACCCAATCCCGCCCGCCGCTTCACCGATATCCCGGACACCGGGTGGGTGGCGCGTGCGCCGGCTTGGGTGCGGCCGTACCTGCGGCTGGCACGGCTCGACAGGCCGATCGGGACCTGGCTGCTGCTGTGGCCGTGCTGGTGGTCGCTGGCGCTGGCGGCCGAAGGCTGGCCCGACCCGGTGCTGCTGGTGCTGTTCGGGATCGGCGCGCTGCTGATGCGCGGCGCAGGGTGCTGCTGGAACGACATCGCCGACCGCGACATCGACGGCCTGGTGGAGCGCACCGCCACGCGCCCGATCCCGGCCGGCGAACTCACCGTGCGCCAGGCGGTCGGCTGCATGGTGCTGCTGGCGCTCGTCGCCTTCGCCATCCTGCTGACCTTCAATCCGTTCGCGATCCTCGTCGGCGTCGCCTCGCTGTCGACGGTGGCGATCTACCCCTTCATGAAGCGTTTCACCTGGTGGCCGCAGTTCTTCCTCGGCCTGGCGTTCAACTGGGGCGCGCTGCTCGGCTGGGCGGCGGTGCGCGGTGAGATCGGCTGGCCAGCCGTGCTGCTCTATGTCGGCGGCATCTTCTGGACGCTCGGCTACGACACCATCTACGCGCACCAGGACAAGGAGGACGACGCGCTGGTCGGCGTGAAGTCCTCCGCACGACGCCTGGGCGGCGCGACACGGCCGGCGCTCTGGTTGTTCTACGGCGCCGCGCTGGCGCTGTTCGCGGTGGCGATCTGGCTGACCGCACCGGCGATCTGGGTCGGACCGTTCCTGGCCGTGGCCGCGGCGCAACTGGCGTGGCAGGCGGCGACCGTGAGGCTCGACAGCCCGGCAAGCTGCCTCGCCGCCTTCCGGTCGAACAACCTGTTCGGCCTGCTGCTGTTCGCCGGGATCGTCGCGGGTCGGGTCCTGTGAATCATGGGGATAACTCCGATTCCGCGACTCGAAACCCGCCGAATCGTGGTTAGTAGCGAACGATGGCCAACGACATGACCGTGCCCGAGACCGCCACCAGCGACCTGAACGGCATCCTGCCGATGCAGAGCCTGCGCGCCTACGTGCGCGACGGCGCGATCCAGGCCGACACCGACTACGACGACGACCAGATCCAGCCGTCCAGCATCGACCTGCGCCTCGGCCCGGTCGCGCATCGCGTCCGCGCCAGTTTCCTGCCCGGCGCCGAGCGCACGGTGGCCGAGCAGCTCGACCGCCTCGGCATGCACACCATCGACCTCGCCAACGGCGCGGTGCTGGAGCGCGGCTGCGTCTACATCGTGCCGCTGATGGAGCGTCTGAAGCTGCCGCCACGCATCTCGGGCATCGCCAACCCGAAGAGCTCGTCCGGTCGCCTGGATATCTTCACCCGCCTGATCACCGACCGCAGCGAAGCCTTCGACCGCATCGAGAGCGGCTACGAGGGCCCGCTCTACGCCGAGATCGCGCCGCGCACCTTCTCCGTGTTGGTGAAATCCGGCACGCGCCTGTCGCAGCTTCGCCTGCGTAAGGGCCGCTCGCGCTGCACCGACGTCGAGCTCCGCCGGCTGCACGAGCGCGTACCGCTGGTCCACGGCGCCAGCGCCGACGACATCGCCGAAGGCATCGCCATCTCCGTCGACCTGCAGGGCGCGGGCGAGGAAAAGTTGATCGGCTTCAAGGCCCGCCCGAACACCGCCCTGATCGACGTGCAGAAGGTCGCGCACTACGACCCGCTGGACTTCTGGGAGCCGCTGTATGCGCGCGCCGACGAAGGTCTGATCCTGAACCCGGACGACTTCTACATTCTGGCCAGTCGCGAGGCGGTCACAATTCCGCCCGACCACGCCGCCGAGATGGTGCCGTACGACACGCTGGTCGGCGAGTTCCGGGTTCACTATGCCGGCTTCTTCGATCCCGGCTTCGGCTACGCGCCGGCCGGCGGCCAGGGCACGCGGGCGGTGCTGGAGATCCGCAGCCACGAGGTCCCGTTCCTGCTGGAACACGGCCAGATCGTCGGCCGGCTGCAGTACGAGAAGCTGACCGCCGCGCCGGAGCGCCTGTACGGCCCCGACATGGGCTCGAACTATCAGCGCCAGACCCTGGCGTTGTCCAAGCAGTTCCGCCGCGTCGACTGGTCTGCGGGTTGACGGCGGCGGCGCCCCGGCCGATATCGGGATGAGCCAGGAGCGCCCATGTCCGACACCCCGACCTTCAAGACCGACCCGCTGAACCTGCTGACCGACCTGATCGAGCGCGCCCGCAAGGCCGGCGCGGAAGCAGCCGACGCCGTGCTGATCGACGCGACGTCGGTGAGCGTGTCGCACCGCCTCGGCAACCCCGAGGATCTGGAGCGCTCCGACGAGTCCGATCTCGGCCTGCGCGTGTTTATCGGCAAGCAGCAGGCCAGCGTCTCCTCGACCGACTTCTCCGCCCGCGCGATGGACGAACTGGTCGAGCGCGCGGTCGCCATGGCCAAGGCGACACCGGAGGACAAGTACTGCGGCCTGGCCGACGCCAGCCTGCTGGCCAAGGACATCCCCGACCTCGACCTCGCCGACGCGACCGAGCCGACGCCGGAACAGCTCTACGAGGCCGCCGCGACCTGCGAGGCTGCCGCGCTGGCCGTCGAAGGGGTCACGAACTCCGAGGAAGCCGGCGCCGGCTGGGGCCGGCACCGCATCGCGCTGGCCACCTCGACCGGCTTCGCCGGCACCTACGCCGCGACGTCGCATTCGCTCTACGCCGCCGTGCTCGCCGGCGAGGGCACCGGCATGGAACGCGACTACGAGCACACCTCGGCGCACTTCGCCGCCGACCTCGACGACGCGGCGACGGTCGGGCGCGAGGCC
>CAZVLI010000653.1:0-2988 GCA_964627965.1 uncultured Rhodospirillales bacterium | reverse complement strand
GTGCCGGATCGAAGCCGAGCCAGTGGTGCTGGTGCTCGCGGCGCAGGAAGTCCTGTTCGTGCTCGGCGAAATCGACGATGGCGAGGCGTCCACCCGGTTGCAGCACGCGTGCCGCCTCGGCGATCACCGCGGCCGGTTCCTCCGCGTAGTGCAGGACCATGTGCAGCACGGCGGCGTCGGCCGTGCCCGCCGGCAGCGCGAGGTCGTACATGTCGCCCTGCCGCACCTGGCAATGGCGCAACTCGCTGTGTTCCAGGTTGGCCCGGGCCACGCTCAACATGTCCTGCGACAGGTCGATGCCGATGCCCTGGCGCGCGGCCGGGCCGAACACCTGCAGGATGCGGCCGGTGCCGGTGCCGATATCGAGCAGCAGGTCGAACGGCCCGTCGCCCAGGACGCCGCGCAACGCCTGCTCGACATCTACCTCCGGCACGTAGAGCGAGCGGATCTCATCCCAGCGTTCCGCGTTGGCGCGAAAATAGTCGGCCGCCGCGCGTTGGCGCGCCTCGCGGATCGCTTCCAGCCGCTCTAGGTCGCGCGCCAGCCCGGCGTCGTCCGCCGGCACGAGGTCGATCAGGGTGCGTGCCAGCGCGGCACCGGTGCCGCTCGACGAGAGGCGGAAAAATGCCCGCGTGCCCTCGCGGTTACGCTCCAGTAACCCGGCTTCGCATAGAAGCTTCAGATGCCGCGAAATCCGCGGCTGCGATTGCCGCAGAATATGGGTCAGGTCGGTCACCGTGAGTTCGGAATGCGCACACAGCGCCAGCAGGCGCAGTCTGGTCGGTTCGGCGGCGGCGCGCAGGCCGGCGAGCAGCGATTCCAAAGGTCGACTCCCTGAACGATCGACATGCACATATCTTTATATCTTTAGGAAGGCAAGCGAAATCGTGGGCAAGAGTGGGCAACGAAATCGTGGGCTGCAAGACTGCAACAGTCGTGGCGGAATCCACACAATGCAGCGTCAGTTCGATGGCCATGCGGTCCTCGATTGTGCTACCAACGCTTTGATCCGGCTCGTGCCCAGTGGCGCGGCCGGTTCGCGCTGTGGTGACGGCCGGGGGGAGTGCGCGGACATGACGTCCGCACGGCCGGCGCGGAGCGAGACTTGGAGTCAGAAGATGGCGGGAAAGTTTGCGTATCGTACTGGCCGACTTGCGGTTGTCGGCGCCTTGGCGGCTCTGGCCGCGGCCTGCGCGACACCGCCTCCGGCTGACGATGCCGCCGCCGTCGCGGCCTTCGAGGAGGCCAACGACCCGTTCGAGCCGATGAACCGCTACTTCTTCCAGGTCAACCGCGACCTGGATGCGCTTCTACTGCGGCCGTTGGCGGTGATGTATCGCGAGGGCCTGCCGATCGGCGTGCGCAACAGCGTCCGCAACGTGCTGCGCAACATGAAGTCGCCGGTGGTCTTCGCCAACGACATCTTCCAGGGCGACTTCGACCGCGCGGCGCAGACCGGCGGCCGCTTCGTCGCCAACACGCTGGCCGGCTTCGGCGGCATCGGCGACGTCGCCACGGGCGACATCGAGGGCCCGGATTCCGGCGGCATTCCGTATCATGACGAGGACTTCGGCCAGACGCTTGGCGCCTGGGGCACGGGCGAGGGCTTCTATCTGGTGTTGCCGCTGGTCGGCCCGTCGTCGGCCCGTGACGCGGTCGGCATGGTGGTCGATACGTTCCTCGATCCGTTCACCTATATCATCGACAGCGACGCCCGCCTGGTGTTCTCGGCGACCCGGCGCGGCCTCGGCGCGGTCGACTTCCGTTCGCGCAATATTGAGACCATCGATGAGATCGAACGTACATCGATTGACTTCTACGCCACGGTACGCAGCCTGTATCGACAGCGCCGCAACGCCGAGATTCGCAATGGCGAGGATGAGCTTGCCAACAGCACGCCGCCCGATATCGACATCAAGTTCGAGGACGACAACGGCGAGGAGAAGTTGTCGTTCCTGGTGCGCGACTAACCCCTTCGCGCGCCTCGCCTTTCTGGTTCTGATCGTCGCCGGGGCGTTCGTCGCCCCGGCAACCGATTCCGTTGCCGCCGCCGACCGTACCAAGCCCGCCGGGCTGGTCGAGCATGTCGGCGATGCGACCATCGGGCTGCTGACCGATTCGGACCTGACCGACTTCGATCGCGAACGCCGTGTCCGCGAGGTCCTGCAGGAGGCCTTCGCCGTCGATCTCGTCGGCCGGTTCGTCCTCGGCCGTTACTGGCGCACCGCCTCGCCGGAACAGCGCGACGCCTATCAGGCGGTGTTCCGCGAGTATGTGGTGAATTCCATCGCCGCCCGCTTCGGCGAGTATTCCGGCGAGCAGATGGAGGTGGTCGGCGAGCGCGACGACCACGGCAAGGGCAGCATCGTCAACACGGTGATCAACTCCCCTGTCCATGGTCTGGTCCAGGTCCAGTGGCGGGTGCGCAAGGTGCGGGGCGAGCCGAAGATCATCGACGTGATCGTCGAGGGCGTGAGCCTGCTGCTGACCCAGCGTTCGGAGTTCACCGCCGTCATCTCCAGCCACGGCGGCGACGTCGGCGGCCTGATCGACGACCTCAAGGCCAAGGTCGCCGAACTGAAGGCACAGCGGCCGGCGCAGTAGCCAATTCGACGATGACCGGCAACGCCAGTCTCCTGCGCGACAATGCCGACGCGCATCGCTTCGAGCTGCCGTTGCCGGGCGGCGAGGTGGCTTTCGCGGCCTATCGCCAGAGCAAGCCCGGCGTGCTGCACATCGTTCATGTCGAGGTGCCGCGCGCGGTCGAAGGCCGCGGCGTCGGTTCCACGGTGATGAAGGTTGTCCTCGAGGAAGTCCGTGCCCGCGGACAGAAGGTGGTGCCAGTCTGCGGCTTCGCGGCCGCCTACATGCGCCGCCACCCGGAAGTGCAGGACCTTCTGGCCTAGATCACCGGTTCGCCGGCGACCTGGATCCGGCGCATATTTCGCGGGAAGTGCGGCACGTCGTTGAGCGCGATGTGCTTGGTGC
>CAZVLI010000652.1:0-2992 GCA_964627965.1 uncultured Rhodospirillales bacterium | reverse complement strand
CGAGACCGGCATGACCATCTTCATGGTCACGCACGACATCAAGGAGGCGTTCCAGCTCGGCACGCGCCTCATCGTCTTCGACAAGGTCCGACACGATCCGCAGCACCCGTCTGCTTACGGCGCGACGATCACCTACGACCTGGAACTGAAGGGGCCGAAAGCCCCGGCCGACGACAGCAACGAAACTGGAGGACAGCCATGATCGCCGACGAGCCGCGTCGCCGACATCGACGCTACGCCGGATTGCGCCCGCAAGCCGAGCGGGTGCGCCGTCATCATCCCGACTTCAACTCGCGCGATACGCAGGGGTGGAAGGCGGTGGAGGCCGAGGGGCGGCTGCCGGAGGAGGGCTGGAACCGTGAGGTGAAGTGGGCGCTCGACATGGGCCTGCCAGGCGCGGAGAGCCTGACGGACAAGTCGATCTCCACCTTCTCGCGTGGCGAGCTGCCACACTTCGCCGGCATCAACACGTTCATGAAGGCGCCGTACGTGGAGAACATCCGCGACATCGGCAAGTACGACGCGGCGGTGATAGGCATTCCGTTCGACAGCGGCACCACCTATCGCCCCGGCACCCGCTTCGGGCCGCAGGGCATCCGGCGCATCTCGGCGCTCTACACGCCTTACAGCTACGAGCTTGGCGTCGATCTGCGCGAGCAGATGACGCTGGCCGATGGTGGCGACGTGTTCACCATCCCCGGCAACCTGGAGAAGAGTTTCGACCAGATCACGCGCGGCGTGAGCCACGTGTTCTCGTCCGGCGCCTTCCCGATCATGCTGGGCGGCGATCACTCCATCGGCTTTCCTTGCGTGCGTGGGGTGGCGGAGTGCACGTCGAAGCGTATCGGCATCATCCACTTCGACCGCCATATCGACATCCAGGAGAAGGACCTGGACGAGCGGATGCACACGACGCCGTGGTTCTGGGCCACCAACATGCCGAACGTACCGCCGTCGAACCTGGTGCAGATCGGCATCGGCGGCTGGCAAGTGCCGCGCGTCGGTGTCGCCGAAGCGCGCAAGCGACAGACCAATGTCTTTTCCATCCAGGACGTGGAGACGATGGGGGTGGAAAAGGTCGCTGAAAGGGCGCTGGAACTGGCGTGGAAGGACGCCGACGCGGTCTATCTCAGCTTCGATATCGACGCCATCGACTGCGGCTTCGTGCCCGGCACCGGCTGGCCGGAACCCGGCGGCTTTCTGCCGCGCGAGGCGCTGAAGCTGCTCGGCCTGGTCGCGGCGGAGGGCGTCTGCGGCCTGGAGGTGGTGGAGGTCAGCCCGCCGTACGACACGTCCGACATCACCGCGCTGATGGCGGTGCGTATCATCGCCGAGACCCTCGGCTCGATGGTCGCGCACGACAAGCTCGGTGCGCACAAGTCGATCATCGACAAGCCGGTCGCGTTCTAGCAAAGGGGGATACGATGCCGCACGACCACCGCGATATTCCGTCTTCCGCGCCGTTCGGTCACAACGCCGCCGGCCACGTCGCGCAATGGCAGACGCCGCATACCCATGATGACGACTCGCCGCCGGTTCCGGCTTCGACGGAACCTGACTTCGATCTGGTCGAGGAGGCGTTCGCCGACGCCTTTCCGAAAGCGGAGGACCCGACCAGCTTCCTGCGCCTCGCCAACGTGCCCTTCGTCGGCGCCCGGCCCGATGGCTCGCGCCTGTTTCTGCTGCGCGTCGAGCAGGACTTCGCCACCGACATCGGCTCGCTCGCACCAGCGGTCGGCGGCGGTGCGCACCGTTATGCGCCGATGCCCAAGGGCATGGTGTCGCGCCGGCGCCGCCTCGGCTTCGTCTACACGGACGGCGATGCCGTGGTCTGCCTTAGCCTTTCGGAGGCGCGGGCGCTCTGGGACCAGTCGCCCGACGAGAGTGCCCATCTGATCGAGCAGTAGCTCTGTTGTCGCCGCGCCGGCATTGGGCTCTACTTGCCGCCAGCAGCGGACAAGGGAGGGCGCCATGCAGGAGCGCAACGTCGAGATCAAGGCCAAGGCGGGCACCATCGATGCCTTCGTGGTGCATCCGGAAGAGGGCGGGCCGCATCCGGCCGTGATCTTCTACATGGATGCGCCGGGCATCCGTGAAGAGCTTCGCGACATGGCGCGGCGGCTGGCGACGAGCGGCTACTACGTGCTGCTGCCGAACATGTACTTCCGCAAGGGCACGGAAGGTAACTATGGGTTCGACCTCGCCCGTTTCCGTTCCGACCAGGGCGAGCGGCAGAAGATGTTCGACGTGATGAACCACCTCGACAACGCCATGGTGGTCGAGGACACCGGGCCGATGCTCGACTTCATCCGCGCCGACAAGGCGGCAAAGATCGGCGCCGTCGGTTGCGTCGGCTACTGCATGAGCGGGCGCTACGTGATGTCGGTCGGCGCCGCCTTCCCGCAGGACTTCAACGCCATCGCGTCCTACTACGGCGTCGGCATCATCACCGACAAGCCGGACTCGCCGCACCTGAAGGCCGACAAGATCCGCGGCGAGGTCTACCTGGCCTTCGCCGAGAAGGACGAGCACGTGCCGGACGCGATCGTGCAGCAGCTGCCCGGCGTGCTGGAGGCGGCGGGCACGCGCGGGCGTGTGGAAGTCTATCCCGGCACCGACCACGGGTTCGCCTTCCCGGAACGCGAGGCGGTCTACGTGAAGCCCGCCGGCGAGCGGCACTGGGAGCGCATGCTCGACTTGTTTGCGCGGAACCTCTAGCGCCGCTCGAACTTGGGATAGGGCCCATCGACCAGGCGATAGGTACCCTCGACGAACGCGCGCACTTCGCGGCGTTGCAGCTTGCCCTGGCGGTTGCGCGGGAAGGCATCGATGGCGAGGTAGGCGCGGGGACGCTTGTAGCGGGTGAGGCTCTCGGCCTCGGCCGCGCCGTCCCATTCGCTTCCCTCCGCGACCGCGACGACGACCTCGCCCCAGTGGTCGGACGGAATGCCGACGACCGCGACCTCGCGGTCGAAGGCACGCTCGACTTCCT
>CAZVLI010000651.1:0-2994 GCA_964627965.1 uncultured Rhodospirillales bacterium | reverse complement strand
CACGGCGACGGGCAAGCCGCTGCTCGCCAACGACCCGCACCTGGGCCTGACGGCGCCATCGGTTTGGTACCTGGCGCATCTGAGCTGGCCGGGCACCGATATCATCGGCGCCACCTTCCCCGGCCTGCCCGCCGTCGTGCTGGGACGCAGCGACCGTATCGCCTGGGGCTTCACCAACAGCGGCGGCGACGTGCAGGACATCTACGTCGAGCGCCTCGACCCGAACGACCCGAACCGCTACGTCACGCCGGCCGGCAGCGCCCCCTTCCGCGTCCGCGAGGAACGGATCAAGGTCAAGGACCAGCCCGACGAGCTGCTGCGCATCCGGCACACGCGGCACGGCCCGGTGATGACCGATGCCTTCGCGCCGGCCGCGGCGGCAACGCCGGACGGCCACGTCCTCGCGCTGCAATGGACGGCGCTGGCCGAGGACGATCGCACGCTCGATGCCGCCATGCGCCTGATGCAGGCGCGCGACTGGTCCAGCTTCCTCGGCGCGGCACGGCTGTTTCACGGGCCGCACCAGAATATCGTCTACGCCGACGTGGACGGGAATATCGGCTTCATCGCGCCGGCGCGGATCCCCGTCCGGTCCCGCGACAACCGTCTGCGCGGCTACGTGCCCCAGCCCGGCTGGCGGGCCGAGTACGACTGGCAGGGCTGGGTACCGTTCGAGGAGCTGCCGCAGGTCCTGAACCCGACCAGCGGCATGCTGGTCACCGCCAACAACCGCATCGTCAGCGCCGAGTACCCGCACCACCTGACCTTCGATTGGCAGGAGAGCTACCGCGCCGACCGTATCGTCTCGCTGCTGTCGGAGCGCGAGAAGCACTCGCTGCAGAGCTTCCAGACAATACAGGCGGACACCGTATCGCTGATGGCGCAGCGCCTTTTGCCGCGCATGCTGGCCGCCAACCAGACCGCCACGACCGCACGTCTGGCGCAGAGCATGTTGTCGTCTTGGAACGGCGACATGGCCATCGACCGGCCCGAGCCGCTGATCTTCTACGCCTGGTATCGCGAACTGACGCGGATGATCTACGCCGACGAACTCGGCGAGCGGTTCGAAGCGCTGTGGCGCGAGAGACCGCGGTTCATCGATCGCGTGCTCAGCGGCCCGGCTGCCGCCTGGTGCGACGACATCACCACGGCAGATAGCGCCGAGAGCTGCGACGACCTGCTGCGCCGTTCGCTGGAACGGGCGATGGAGTGGCTGGCGGAGCGTCATGGCGGCGAGGCGCAACGCTGGCGCTGGGGCGACGCCCACATCGCACGATCCAAGCACCGCCCGTTCGGCGAGGTCGAGCCGCTGCGCCGGCTCTTCGACCTGACCACGCCGGTCCCGGGTGGCAGCTACACCGTCAATGTCGGCCACGTCCGGCTGAACGATGCCGAGGCGCCGTTCGTCGATCGCCATGGCCCGTCGATGCGCGCGATCTACGACCTCGACGACCTGGAGAATTCCGTCGTCATCACCTCGACCGGGCAATCCGGCAACGTGCTCTCGCCACACTACGCGGACTACCTGGCCGACTGGCGCGACGTCCGCTATGTGCCGATGGCGACGCGGCCGGAGACCTACACCGTCGGCGCCATCGGCCGGCTGCTGCTGGAGCCGGCCGTCTCCGGTCGCTAGCTACTCGGCGGCCACGGGCGGTGCGATCGGACAACTCGCCTCGCGGCTGACCAGGTCATAAACGAAGAGCATCTTCGCCATCCCGGTCAGCATCGCCATGACCATGCCGAGTTCGACGATCTGCGCATCATCGAAGTGCGCCCGCAGATCGTCGTAGAGCGGCTTCGACATATGGCCAGCCATGTTCTGCATCGCCATCTGCTCGGCCAACCGCAGCACCGCCCGCTCCGCCTCGTCGTAGGGCCCATGGTCAATGTCGTGCAGGCTGTCGAGCTGCGCTTGGGTCACGCCGGCGGCCAGGGCGGCCTTGCTATTGCCTCGGTTGCAGTAGGCGCAGCCGTGCATGGTCGACAACTTCATCCGCGCGAGTTGCTTGATCCGATGCTCGACCCGGCCCTTGGCAAAGATCTCGCCGTAGAAGCTGTCGACATACCAGTCCAGCAACTCCGGCGCGTTCGCCGCCACCTCGACGAACACCGCCTCGTCGCGATTTGCCATGTCGGCTTCCCAACGCTGACGCAGGTGCGGTGGCATCGCCTCCGGCGGCACGCGGCGAACGAACGGCTCCGGCATGAGGGCCTCCCTTGCTTCACCCCCGCAAGCTTAGGGGGCGAAGCAAGTCGGCGAAACCCGACAGCGCAGAGCTATCGCGCGAATGGCGTCATGTAGCGCGCCGCCTCGTCGCGCCGCTCCGCGCTCTCCTTCAGTTCCGCGCGGGCGATCACCTGCAGGTGCACCTCGTCCGGTCCGTCGGCGAACTTCAGCGAGCGGCCGTTCGTGTAGATGTCAGCCAGCGGCGTGTCGGGCGACAGTCCCATCGCGCCGAACGCCTGGATCGCCCGGTCGGCGATGCGCGCCAGCATGTCCGGCACCAGCGCCTTGATCATCGAGATCTGCTTTCGTGCCTCGCGCGCGCCGACCGTGTCGATCAGGTAGGCGGTGTGCAGCACCAGCCAGCGGGCCTGGTCGATCTCGATCCGGCTGCGGGCGATACTCTCCGCCACCGAGCCGTGCTCGTGCAGATGCCGGCCGAAGGTCTTGCGCTCCTGCGCCCGCGCGCACATCAGTTCCAGCGCCACCTCGGCCTGGCCGATACAGCGCATGCAATGATGGATGCGACCCGGGCCAAGCCGAGCCTGCGCCATCATGAAGCCGTCGCCTTCCTCGCTCAGCAGGTTCTCAGCCGGCACGCGGACATCCTTGAAGACGATCTCGCAGTGCCCTTCCAAGGCGGTGTGGTTCAGCACCGTGATGTTGCGCTGAATGTCGACGCCGGGCGTATCGATCGGCACCAGCACCATCGACTGCTGCCGGTGGCGCGGGCCGTCCGGATCGGTCTTGCCCATGACGATCAGCAG
>CAZVLI010000650.1:0-2995 GCA_964627965.1 uncultured Rhodospirillales bacterium | reverse complement strand
AAGGCTCGCCGGGAGCGGGCAGGCAGGCCGAATTCTCCGTTGTGCGCCCGACGGGTCCAGGACCCAACGGAGGCCCCCGCTCCAATGGCGGCCTCCGCTCCAACGGCGGTCCAAGACCGAAGGGCGCCGGCCCCAGGCCCTGGACAATCCGGGGCGAATTGACGGACGTGAACGGTCGATCCTACGAACTGCCGCGCCAGCCGCCCCGGAACGCGAGCGGTACTCAGAAAACGCGTTCACCCGATCAGCCCTACCTGCGCGAACTTGGCCTCGATGATGTCCTTGTCGAACGGCTTCATGATGTATTCGTCGGCGCCCGCGGAGATCGCCTCGGTGATGTGCGCCATGTCGTTTTCCGTGGTGCAGAACACGACCTTCGGCTGATCCCCGCCATCGCTCGCGCGCAGGTTCTTCAGGAAGTCGAGGCCGTTCATCACCGGCATGTTCCAGTCGAGCAGGATCGCATCCGGCATCCCCTGACGGCAGGCCGACATCGCCTCCTCGCCATTCGCGGCCTCCGCGATGTCGAAGTCCAGCTCCTGCAGAATGCGTCGGGCGACCATGCGGATGACCTTGCTGTCATCGACGACGAGGCACTTCATTTTGCTACTTCCTGCTACACGGACAGTGAGTGCGACTACGCGGCGAGCGCGCCACGATCAAAGTCGAGCAGTCGGTCGACTTCGAGAATGACCATCAACTCGCCGTCCAGGCGATAGATGCCGCTCGACACCTCGCGCCAGTTCGCCTTCAGCGTCGGCGGGTTCGGCTCCATGCGATCCGCTTCGATCGCCAGCACCTCGCCGACCTCGTCGATCAGCAGGCTGTAAAGCTCGCCCTTGAACTCCACCACGATGCTCATCGAGTTCTCGCGATCGGCGGCGGGCAGGTCCAGACGCTGGCGCAGGTCGACGGCGGTGACGATGCGGCCGCGCATGTTCAGCGCACCGGCGACCGCCGGCGGCGCAAGCGGGATCCGCGCCAGCTTCTGCGGTCCCAGCACGTCCTGCACCGTGAGCACCCGGATACCGAACATCTGCCCGGCCACCGAAGCGGTGATGAACTCGACACCGCCGTACACGCCGCGCGCGGAGCTATCGGTCTCGTTGTTACTCATGCCGCGTCTCCCAACATCGCGAGCGTCTGCGACAGCGCCTGTAGCAGCGCTTCGCGGTCCATTTTGCCGACATAGTCGGTGAAGCCGGCCTCGCGGCCGCGAGCGAAGTCCTGGTTCTCCGTGTGCGAGGACAGCGCCACCATCGGCACGTCCTGCCACGGGCCTTCGCGGCGCACCTCGGAGGCGAACTCGAAGCCGCTCATCCCCGGCATCTCGATGTCGGAGACGATCACGTCGAAGTCGATACCGTCCTCGCGCAGGCGCAAGGCCTCGTCCGGCGCCGACGCCACGGTGACGTCATAGCCGGCGACCCGCAGAAGCGGCGTCAGCATGTTGCGGAAGAACGGGCTGTCGTCGACCAGCAGGATGCGCTTGTGCTCGCTGGCGCCAAGCGCCGGGCCCTTGCCCTCGCCGAACCAGGTGTCGAAGGTCTGCGCCACGTAGTGGCCGACGTCGATCACGTCGGTCGCCTTGCCGGCGATCACCGCCGAACCGATGAAGCCAGGCCGATCGGCCGCCAGCTCGATGTTCAGCTGCTGATCGACGATGTCGACGATCTCGTCGACCACCAGGCCGAGCGTGTGCTCGCCGTCGGCGAAGACCAGCACCGGCTGGCGCCCCTCCTCGCGGACCTGCATGCTGTGGTCGAGACCGACCAGCGGCATCAGCTTGCCGCGATACTGCGTGACGTAGCGCTCGTTGGCGAACTCGATGGCCTCGACCGGGATATCCTCCAGGCGCGCGACCAGCGACAGTGGAACCGCCTTGGGCTCGCCACCGCCCGCGCTGAACAGCAGCATCGCCACCGATTCCTCGCCGCGGCTCTCGCCCTGGCGCACCAGTTCGTCGCCTTCGTCCTCGTGCATCGCCGCCCCCGTCGTCGAGGCCGCAATGCCGTTCGGGTCCAGGATCATGATCACCGAGCCGTCGCCAAGGATGGTGTTGCCGGAGAACATCGCGATGTCGCGCAGCAGTGGCGCCACCGGCTTGACCACGATTTCCTCGGTGTCGAACACCTTGTCGACGACGATGCCGAAGGTGTAGGCGCCGACCTGGGTAACGACGACATAGACTTCCGCCGGCGCCTCGGCCTCGGCGTCGCGCAGGCGCAGGCTCTCATCGAGGTAGACCAGTGGTAGCAAGCGGTTGCGCAGGCGCAGCACCGGCGTGCCGTTGATCGTCTCGATCTTCTGCTCCGAACCCGACGCGGCCCGTACCAGCTCGATGACGCTGATCTGCGGGATCGCGAAGCGCTCGCCGGCACACTCGACCACCAAGGCCGAGACGATCGCCAGCGTGAGCGGGATCTTGATGGTGAAGGTCGAACCGCGGCCGGCAACCGACTTCAGCTCGATGGTGCCGCCGATCTTCTCGATATTGGTCCGCACCACGTCCATGCCGACGCCGCGACCGGACACCGAGGTCACCTCGGCGGCGGTGGAGAAGCCCGGCGCGAAGATGAACTGCTGGATCTTCTGATCCGACATGCTCTGCAGGTCGGCCTCGCTGGCTAGCCCCTTCTCCAGCACCTTGGCGCGGATCTTGTCGACGTTCAGGCCACGACCGTCGTCCTTGATCTCGATGATGATGTGGCCGCCCTCGTGATAGGCGTTCAACACCACCTTGCCGGTTTCCGACTTGCCCGCCTCGGCGCGCTCGGCCGGCGTCTCCAGGCCGTGGTCGGCGGAATTGCGGACCATGTGGGTGAGCGGATCCTTGATCAGCTCCAGCACCTGACGGTCCAGCTCGGTGTCCGCGCCGAGCATCTGCAGCTCGATCTTCTTGCTCAGATCGTGGCTCAGGTCGCGGATGATGCGCGGCAGCTTCGCCCAGGCGTTGCCGATCGGCTGCATGCGGGTCTTCATGACCCCCTCTTGC
>CAZVLI010000649.1:0-3000 GCA_964627965.1 uncultured Rhodospirillales bacterium | reverse complement strand
TGACCTCGGTGATGGGGCCGATCGCGATGGAACTGTTCGAGGGGCCGCGCTTCGGCGCCATCTACGGCACGGTGATGCTGGCGGCGATCGGCGGCGGCGCGCTCGGCGCCTGGCTCACCGGCCTGCTGTTCGATCTGCAGGGCGACTACACCGTCGCCTTCGCCCTCGGCGTCCTGTTCAGCGCGATTTCGGCCGGGGCGATGTGGCTGGCGGCGCCGCGCAAGGTGCGCGCCGTCGCCGGACGGCTGAGGTAGCGCCGACCACGGGGGCGTGCGAGCATCGGCGGCGATGAAACGCCAAGTCGCCGCCGCCGTGATCATTGCCATCCCGCTGTTCGGGCTGGTGCAGTTCATCCGCGGCGCCGGTTCCGAGCCGGCCAGCTTTGCCGGCATGACCGAAGTCGTCGACCGCGCCGTGATGGTGCCGGCCTTCGGCATGACCGTGAAACAGATCACCATGGCGACGGTGCACTCGATCTCCGGCGAGGAGATCGGCGATATCCGCGCGGTGCTGACCGACGAAGCCGGCGAACTCGTCGCGGTGATCCTGGCGCTGGGTGGGCTGTTCGGTCTCGGCGCCGACCTCGTGATCGTGCGGCTCGATCAGCTACGTCCGCACCGCGACGGCTTCTTGATCGAGATGACCGAAGACCAGGCCCGCACCCTGCCCGCCTGGGACGCCTGAGCGCCGGCTAGGCGACAATCTCGAAGCTCAGGCCGAAGTCGCCGTCTAGACGTTGCCGGCGCGGCGGTTCGGTGCCGCCGAGGTCGGGATACATCTCGGCCTCGCCGGTGGCGAAGTCGACGATCTCGGTCGGGTTCGGGTCACTGTTGAGGATCAGGAAGTTGCCGCCCGGCCCCTTCGGCAGGTAGCGGTCGAGCGAATGCCAGGTGCCGCGGCGGTAGGCGAAACCCTGGCCGGGCTCGATACGAAAGGCGCGCACCGCCGCCGGGTCCGGCAGGTCGGCGGGATCGTCGCTGGCGCTAGGCGGCGCGACGCACACCACCGCCGCCTCGCCACCAAGATGCACGAAGGCCTGCGTGACGCCGAAGTGCCGTTCCAGCTTGGAGAAGGCGAGCCCGCCGGCGGGCTGCCAGATCACGTTGGCGGTGACGCGGCCTTCGTAGTCGAACTTCATCGGCGTCATGGTCCGCGTGTCGGCTGGCCGGTCGCCCGCCTCCCACACCTGACCGTACGGGGCGAAGGCCGCCGCCGTCATTGGTTCCGGTGTGAGGCGGACCGTCGCCATGGCTAGAAGTCGGCCGGCGGGCTGACCCCGGCCGGCGCCAGCGCCGCCGTCACCGCTGTCTTCAGGCGCGCGAGGCCATCGGCCGTGGCGCTCTCGCAACGGACCACCAGCACTGGCTGGGTGTTCGAGGCGCGCAGCAGCCACCAGCCGTCGTCGGTGCTGACGCGAACGCCGTCGATGTCGTTCACGTTGGCATCGGTCTTCGCGAGCGCCGCCTTGACCTCGTCGACGACGGCGAACTTGCGCTCGTCGGGACAGTCGAAGCGCACCTCCGGCGTGTTCAGCATCTGCGGCAAGCTGTCGTAGAGCTCGCTCACCGTCTTGCCGCTGCGCGCGGCGACGTCGAGGAAGCGCACGGCGACGTAGATCGCGTCGTCGAAGCCGTAGAACTTCTCGCCGAAGAAGATGTGCCCGCTCATCTCGCCGGCGAGCGGCGAGCGGAGTTCGGCCATGCGCGACTTGATC
Organism: uncultured Rhodospirillales bacterium; assembly: GCA_964627965.1. Taxonomy (GTDB): domain Bacteria; phylum Pseudomonadota; class Alphaproteobacteria; genus JAVKFY01. The sequence continues at coordinate 1,286 of CAZVLI010000649.1, read as the reverse complement.
AGCGAGTGGCCGGTCTTCCACATCAGCGGCTCGCCGCCGGCCTTGGCGATCTCGTCGAACAGAACCTGGCTGGCCTTCACGTCGGCGATGATCGTCGCGCCGGGATTACGCGAGAGCACGTCGCGGCCGAGCAACGCCAGGATCTGGTCGCCCCAGACCACGCGGCCCTTGCCATCGACGACGCCGATCCGGTCGCCATCGCCGTCGAAGCCGATGCCGCAGTCCAGGCCGCCGTCGGCCACCGCCTGCTTGAGCTGCTCGAGGTTCTTCTCCACCGTCGGGTCGGGATGGTGCACCGGGAAGGTGCCATCGACCTCGTCGTTCAACGCCACGTGCTGGCCCGGCAGCAACTCCAGCAGGCGTCCCAGCACCTCGCCGGCGGCGCCGTTGCCGCAGTCCCAGGCGACCTTGAGACCGGACGACGCGGTGTAGTCGTGCGCCAACCGCTCGACATAGGCCTGGCGGATGTCGTGGCTCTCCTCGCCGCCCTGGCCCTCGGCCCAGTTGCCGGCGGCGGCGATGCGACCCAGCTCCTGGACCTGATCGCCATGGAAGGCGCTGTGGCCGAGCATCATCTTGAAGCCGTTGTAGTCCGGCGGGTTGTGCGAGCCGGTGATCATGATCCCGCCGTCGGTCTCCAGGTGCCAGACCGAGAAGTACAGCATCGGCGTCGGGCCGCGGCCGACACGCACGGCGGTCAGGCCGGCATCGCGCACGCCGGCGATCACGGCCGTCTCCATGTCCGGCGAGCTCAGGCGGCCGTCATAGCCGACCGACACGCGGCTGCCGCCGCCGCGGGCGACGATGGTGGCGAAGGCGCGACCGACCGCGTAGGCGTCGTCAGTCGACAGCGTGTCGCCGACGATGCCGCGAACGTCGTACTCGCGCAGGACGGTGGCGTGGAACTGATGCGTGCGGGCCATGTCGGGTCCTAGGTGTTGGCGTTGGTCAGCGGTCGGCCGATGGAGGTGTAAACGAAGCCGGCCTCGACCATCTGCTCTGGCTTGTAGATGTTGCGAAGGTCGACCATCACCGGCCGCTTCAACAGGCCCTTCACACGGTTCAGGTCGAGGGCTCGGAACTCATTCCATTCGGTGACGATGGCCAGGCAATCGGCGTCGGCCATCGTGTCATAGGCGTCATCGCACCACTGAACGTCGTTCAGAAGCTTCTTCGCCTCGTCCATGCCTTCCGGATCGTAGGCGCGGACAGTAGCACCCGCCTCCTGCAGCGCCGGGATGATGGCCAGCGAAGGCGAGTCCCGCATGTCGTCGGTGTTCGGCTTG
>CAZVLI010000648.1:1152-3006 GCA_964627965.1 uncultured Rhodospirillales bacterium | reverse complement strand
GTTGAAGCTGTTCCATGCGATGCACCAACTCTTGGAGCAACTCAATCCAACTGGAATCGGCCTCAGCAGCTTTGGCAAGGGTTTTCAAAGCGGCATCATCATCGCCTTCGGCTGTCCATATGCGTGACAGCTCGACCAACCGCTCGGTTGCACCGGCGGCGCGCTGTAACTCGCCGTAGACCTCCGACAGCGCCCCCAGGGCGCCGGCGACGACGATGGCTGAGAACACGAACGCGGCCAGTTCGCCGCCGCTCATCGTGCCGGCGGCGACGTCGGTGGCGCCGATCCAGACCACCAGGTCGACCGCGCCGAACACCAGCAGCATGACCAGCGCGGTCAGCCAGGCGCGCGCCCGCGTGCGTCGGATCGCCACCGTGAAGGCGTGCTCGGCGGCGCGGCTGAAACGCAGCCGGTCCAGCGTCTCGTGACAGAAGGCCTGCACGATCTGCAGCGCGTTCAGCGATTCCTCGGCATGGGCGGAGACGTCGGCGATGCGGTCCTGGCTGGTGCGCGACAGCCGGCGGACCTTGCGGCCGAACAGCACGATCGGCAGCAGCACCACCGGCAGCATCGCGAACACGGCGCCGGTCAGCTTCGGACTGGTGATCACGAGCAGGATCCAGCCGCCGACGAACATCAGCAGGTTGCGCATCGCCACCGAGGCGGACGAGCCGACGACCGACTGGATCAGCGTGGTGTCGGCGGTCAGGCGCGAAGTGACCTCGCCGGTGCGCGTGCTCTCGAAGAAGCTCGGGCTCAGCCCCACGACGTGGTCGTAGACCGCCTTGCGCAGGTCGGCGACAACCCGCTCGCCAAGCCAGGTGACGAAGTAGTAGCGCGCGAAGGTGGCGGCCGCGAGCACCGTCACGACACCCAGCAGCGCCAGGAAGTAGATGTCGATGAAGGCGCCATCGCCGCCGAAACCGTGGTCGACCACGCGCCGGATCGCCTGGCCGATGGCCAGCACCGTGCCGGCGGCGATGACCAGCGCGACGGCGGCGCCGGCCACGACCCACTTGTAGGGCGCCAGGAAGGGCACCAGCCGACGCAGCGCGCCGATCTTGCGTGCCGGCGGGCGGTCTTTAGGCTGGCTGGCGCCGGCGGCGGCCTGGGACTCGCTCATGGCGCCGGTATAGCAAGCGCGCCCGACCGGCTCAAAGCGAATAACCGTGTGCGCGCCGGGGCTTGGTCGCCGGTGTGATGGGGGCTTGTACCTGGCGCCGAGCTTGGTTATATAGCCCGCCTCGCGCCCAAGGAGCCCGACGATGAAGCAGGACACGCACCCGGACTATCACGAGATCACCGTGGTGATGACCGACGGCACCGAATACACCACCCGCTCGACCTATGGCGAGCCGGGCGCGAAGCTGGTGCTGGACATCGATCCGCACACCCATCCGGCCTGGACCGGCGGCCCGCAGCGCGTGCTCGACACCGGCCGCGTCGCCAAGTTCCGCAACAAGTTCGGCGCCTTCAAGATCGGTAGCTGATACGCCCGGCGCTGCCATGCCCGCGACGGCGGGCAGTCTGGCGACGGTGACGTAAGACGAAGACGGCCGCGGCAACGCGGCCTTTTTCGTGCGCGGGTAGGTTCAGTCGCCCGACTGACCTACGAGATCGTCGTCCAGGCGCTGGATGCGGCGGAACATGCGCTCCGAACGTCGCATCAGGTCGGCCAGGGGTTCCGGCAGCTCGGCCTCGACCACCGGCTCGCCCAGGCAGATGTCGGCGCCGCCCAGGCGCATGGCATCGACCTCTGGCGGCGTTTCCTCGTACTCGCCCTCCGACATCGCCCGCTGCATCAGCAGCCACGCCATGATGTGGGTCATGCGGGTGGTCAGGCGCATGGTCTCG
>CAZVLI010000648.1:0-1115 GCA_964627965.1 uncultured Rhodospirillales bacterium | reverse complement strand
CGGCTGTCGTCGCGGCCACGCTGCGCGATGTAGTCGCGCGACTCGCGCACCAGCGCCAGCGCCTCCTCGTAGAGCCGCGCAAAGAATGCGGTCGACGCGAAGCCCGCGCCCGAACCAGCCGCCACGACATTCATGCGGTCGTCGTCCATGTCCCGTCGATATCCCGGTTCGTACCCTCGCATCAATTGCTTAACACCGCCCTGACGGGCTCTTGACACCCTGGAAACCACAACCCACATGCGGATTACCGGAGGGTGCCGTCGGACGGGCCTTTCGGAGACGACCCAGAACCTGGCCACAAGGCGAAAGCCCGGCAGGTTCCCAAATGCTGATATTGCTCAAGGAGGATATCGCGGTGCGAACCTACGACCTTACCCCTTTGCTGCGCTCGACCGTCGGCTTCGACCAGTTCGACCGTCTGTTCAATGCCGTTCAGCGGAACGACGAGAGCGTCAACTATCCCCCGTACAACATCGAGAAGCTCGACGAAGACGACTACCGCATTGCCATGGCGGTGGCCGGCTTCGGCGAGGACGAGCTCGATGTCACGGTGACCGAGAATTCGCTGGTGGTGACCGCCAAGCCGGCGGCCGAGGACAAGCAGGTGAAGTACCTGCACCGCGGCATCGCCCGGCGGGCCTTCGAGCGGCGCTTCGAACTGGCGGCGAATATCGTCGTCACCGGCGCGGCCCTGAAGAACGGTCTGCTGCAGATCGAGCTGAAGCGCCAGGTGCCGGAGCATCTGAAGCCGCGCAAGATCGAGATCGGCAGCGTCCCGGCCGACCAGCCGCGCGTCGCGGCCTAGCCACCGACCCAAACGCCAGCACCGCCGGCCGGGCCTCGCTCGGCGGCAGGCAACCGGCCCCGGCGGGCTGGCGACGGTCGAGGTCTGTTCTCGAACCACAACCGACTAGCCACGGAGGATCGAACCCATGGCCCGCAATCTGCCCAGCCTTTTTGGCTCCAACTTTCCTACCGCGTTCCCGTCCGGCTTCGGCGATCTGCGCCGTGAGATGGACCGGCTGTTCGACGACTTCGGATTTGCCCGCGCCAGCGGAAACGGCAATGGCAACGGCAACGGCGGCTTCGCCATGCCGGCGACCGAGGTCCGCGAG
>CAZVLI010000647.1:0-3006 GCA_964627965.1 uncultured Rhodospirillales bacterium | reverse complement strand
ACTTCTTTCCCTACACGACGCTCTTCCGTTAAGATTTCAATCGGCAGCTTCGCACCAAGGTCGGCAGCTTACCGGAGCGGTTCAGCCGCAGGTACCACGGCATCAGGTGTTCCGCGCGCTGGCCGGTGTCGAGCACCCGGCTCTGCCACGCCAGGTCCTTCTCGACCAGCAGCAGGCGCACCGCCTGCGAACCGAGGTTCAGCGGATGGTGGTACAGCACCGGCGGCCCGGGGGTCGCCAGCTGCGCCATCAGTTCCTGTACGGACTCGTCGTCGGGCGGCATCGCAAGCATCGGATAGCGGCAAACCAGCCGTACCGCCAGTGTCGCCCGCAACAACATCGCAGTCGGAGCGGTCGATGGGTGCGCGGGAATGGACGATGCTGTTGGCGCTGGCCACCGTCTGGGGCGGGTCGTTCTTCTGCAACGAACTCGCCCTGACGACACTGCCGCCGCTCACCGTGGTGCTGGGACGGGTCGGTCTGGCGGCACTGGTTCTGACCGCCATCGTCTACGGCCGCGGTGACCGGCTGCCCGCCGACGCGGCGACCTGGGGTCTGTTGCTGGTCATGGGCCTGCTCAACAACGTCGCGCCGTTCGGGCTCATCGTCTGGGGCCAGGAACGGATCGACAGCGGCCTGGCGTCGATCCTGAACGCCACCACGCCGCTCGCCGCGGTGCTTCTGGCGCATTGGCTCACCGCCGACGAGAAGCTCAACCGGGGAAAGGCAGCCGGTGTCGTCCTCGGGCTGGCCGGCGTCGCCGTGCTGATCGGCCCCTCGGCGCTCGGCAACCTGGGCCAGGACCTCGCCGGACAGCTTGCCGTACTCGCGGCCGCCGTGAGCTACGCCCTAGCCGGTATCCATGGACGCCGCCTGCGCCAACTCCCGCCTCTGACCGCCGCCGCCGGCATGCTGATCGGCGCCACGGTCCTGCTGGTCCCGGCTGTCGCATGGCTGGAGCCGAGCGCCTGGCGCCATCTCGACGCCATTTCCGTGGCCGGCGTCGTCGGGCTGGCGCTGCCCTGCACCGCATTGGCCTACGGGCTCTACTTCGCGATCCTGCGCGCCGCCGGGGCGACCAACCTGCTGCTGGTCACCTTCCTGATCCCGGTCAGCGCCATCGCGCTGGGCACGGCGTTTCTGGGCGAACGCCTGGAGCCGTCGGCTTTCGCCGGCATGGTCCTTATTGGGCTTGGCCTGGCCTGCGTCGATGGTCGGCTGGTGGCGCGGTTCGGTGGTGCTTCCCGAAGCGCTTAGCCAATTCGGCACAGTGGTTGCGGTCGTCGATCCGCGGCGTGAACCAGACAAAATCGGCCGCGCCGGTATCGACATAGGCGGCCGGGTCGGTTTCGCCGTCGCGCACCTCGCGGAACATCACCACCACAGCCGAGTCAGCACCACGCGCCGCCAGGTACCAGGGCACACCGCGATCCGCGCGGGCATGGCCGCCCCCGGCGATCAGCACCGCGCCGTCGTCGCGCCCAGCCGTCAGCATCGCATCGGCCAGCATCGCGTCGCGCAGCCGTTGCACGGCGACCAGCGGATCCATCAACTCGCGCCCCATCAGCTTGCAATGCGACTCGTAGAGGTCGTCGACCAGCGCCGCCTCGAGCGCGTCATCCCATGCGGCGAGCCCCAGGCCAGTGCGCCGCTCGGATGGGATCGCATCGAGCCCGCCTTCCAGCACCAGGCGCTTGTCGGCTCGCCCGAGGTTGCCGGCCGCCATCGCCAGCTTCGCCGTCATCGCCGCTTGGGCGATCGGCTGGTAGAGCGCCCAGTCCGGCCATCCGGACTCCGCCCAGTCGACGGCCGCCCCGAGCCCAGCGGCGGTGGCTTCCTGTCCCGCCAGGTAGGCCTTCAGCGCGTCGGCCTGATCGACGCTCAGCATCTCCCACACCACCGCCGGCCGGCGTCCTACCTCGGCCAGACCCGACACGAGCCAGGCCTGCAGCAGGTGGTGATCCGGGTTGTCATGCTTCTCGCCGAGCAGGACGTGGCGTGACGCCGCCAGTCGTGCGCGCAACTCGTCGGCTGTAACGAAGCGGCTCTCGGCAACCGACCAGATGCGGCCGACCAATGCATGGTCGCCCGAGAGCTTGCTTTGCCATTCGGTCGGCGGCGCCGCCCATGCCAGCGCCGGCCACAGCAGGAAGAGCACGAGAAGCCTGATCATGCCGGCAACCGCATCGTCACCCGCAGACCGCCTTCGGCGCGGTTCGCGAGCGTCACGTCGCCGCCATGCGCCCGCGCGATGGTCCGTGCGATCGACAAGCCCAGGCCGACGCCTCCGGTATCGCGGCTACGCGACTCCTCCAGCCGCACGAACGGCTCGAACACCCGTTCCGCTTCCGCTTCCGGGATACCCGGCCCGTCGTCATCGACGATGATCCGCCAGTCGTCGCCGTCGTGGTCCAGCGTCACGCGGGCGCGGTCGCCATACGTGACGGCATTGCCGATCACGTTGCGCAGGGCCCGGCGCAAGCTGGTCGGCCGGCAGGTCATCGGCGCGCGGGCCGGCGTCTCACAGGTCACGTCCCAGCCCAGCGCGACAAGGTCGTCCCCCAGGCTCTGCAGCAACGCGGCGAGATCGACCGGTCGGCTCTCCTCGGCCGCGTCCTCGCGCGCGAAGTCGAGCGCCGCCTCGGTGATGCGCTGCATCTCGTCCAGCGTTTCCAGCATGCGGTCGCGGTTCTCCTCGTCCTCGACGAACTCCGCCCGTAGCCTGAGCGAGGTGATCGGCGTACGCAAATCATGACTGATCGCGGCCAGCATCGCCGTGCGACTGGTCAGAAAGCGACGCAACCGTTCCGTCATGCGGTTGAAGGCGTTCGCCGCCTGCCGGATGTCGCCGGGGCCGGTTTCCGGCAATGGCGGCGGTGTCTCGCCGCGCCCCACCGCGTCGGCCGCGCCGGCCAGCGCCGCCAGGGGCCGCGTCAACCGCCGCACAAGCAGCACGACAGCCAACGCGACCACTACCGCGATCACCGACGTGCTCAGCACCACCGG
>CAZVLI010000646.1:0-3012 GCA_964627965.1 uncultured Rhodospirillales bacterium | reverse complement strand
CACCGCGGCGGCGATGTTGTGGATGTTGGGCGAGGTGGCGCGCACCATCTGGTGAATCTGCTCGAACTGCGCCGGCGTGGCGTCGCCCTTGATCCGCACGGTGGTGTTGAGCCGCTCGTAGCCCGGCGCCACGGTGGCATCGAGGCCGAGGAAGCCGCGAAGGTCGATCTCGCCCTCGGTCTCGATCTCCAGCTTCTCCAGCGTGATGCCGTTGAGCGCGCACAGCGCCACGTAGCCGACGGTCATGCAGGCGTTCACCGCCGCCAGCAGGTGTTCCTGCGGATTGGCGAAGCGGTCGGTGCCGCCCAACTCGACCGGCTCGTCCACGTCCATCGTGAAGTGACGCGGGATGGTCTGGCCGGCGAGGCCGAAGCTCTCCACCGTGTGGCGGCTGTGCGTCTGGCCCTGCCAGGTCGAATTCACCTTCCAGTGGGTCTGCCCGTTGGCCGGATCGGCCTGCACCTGGGCGACGATGGCCTGCACGTCGTCGACGTTGATGCCGTTGATGACGGTCGCGGTCTTGGGTTCGGTATGCGCGTTCATGACGATGGCTCCTTGAAAATAGATCGTCGGCGTTATTGCAGGGTCGACAGCGCGGCGCCGATCCGTGCCATCTGCTCCGGCGTGACCAGTTCGGTCATCACCTTCTGGAAATGCGGGTGCTGGGCGCCGGAGAAGATGTACTGCCAGCGGTAGGCCTTCAGGACGCCGTTGCCGACCTCGGCGCGCTGCGTATCGCTCAAGCTGCGGCCGCAGATCTCCGCGAAGTAGCGGGTGTCTTCCGCCGCCTGTTGCTGCAGCACGCCATCGACCGCTGCCACCAGCTCGATGAACTCGGTGACCGCCTGGTCGCGTTCGTCGGCGGTCAGCCGGGCGTGCTCGCGGCGCAGCTCCAGCTCGTCCAGGATCGCGTGCTGGCTCTCCTCGACCCAGTGGTAGCGGAACACGTCGCGATACAGGTCCGACAGGCTCTCGTTGGCGTCGATCGACTGGCGATAGTGCGACTGCGTGAACAGCTCGATGTCGAGCGTCAGCGCCAGCACCGCCCAGGTCGACTTGCTCAGCACCGCCTCGGCCAGCGGGTCGGGCTTCGGCACGAAGACGTAGCCCTCCGGCATCAGCGCCGCGGTCAGCGCCTCGATGCGCCGGAACAGTTCCTGGTGCTTCATCTCCTCGGCCGAGAAACCGACCAGCGCCTCCAGCCGGTTCTGGTCGCCCAGCACGTCGTCCTGCGCCACCTCCAGCACCTTGGCGTTGATGAAGCGTTCGACCAAGCCGAACATGTTGGCGTAGGTGCGACCCTGGATCTGGCTCAGCACGCGGCGTTCGCCGTTGGTCAGGCACTCGATCTGGTGCACCAGGGACAGGCCGTCGGGCAGGAACTTCTTGCCTGCCTCGAAGCGGCGGCCACGGATCACGTCCCTGTCGATGTCCCAGTTCACCCGCCGCGAGGTCGCGACGCAGCGGGCGTAGCGGTCGGACGGCGTGGCGTGGGCGGTCGGTTGCGTATGCGCGTTCATCTGAAATCGTCCCCGAGAAAATGCCTTGTTCGTTGCCACCGGCGGCGCGGGCGATGGGCCCGCCCTATGGGACCGTGCCTTTATGAGGCGCCCCGTAACGGGTCCTTCCCGCCGTCCGCGCCGCCGATGAACCAGATGTGAGGACCGAATGTTTCAGCCCTAGGCAACGTGGCCGGGAAAAGTGTTTCGATTGTTTCGTCGCGAAAGTACGATTGACGTACATCGTCAATCATGATAGCCTTTTCTTGGATGATCGAGAGCTACCGAGATCGGAAGTCACGGACCTTCGCCGGCGGCGGCACGGTTCGCGAGTTCTCCGGCTTCGCGGCTCAGGCGGCCCGACGCCTTTCGATCCTTAACGCGGCAACGTCATTGCAGGATCTGCGGGCGATGCGGAGCAACCGGCTGGAAGCGCTCGGTGGCGACCGAAAGGGCCAGTACAGCATCCGGATCAACCAGCAATGGCGTATTTGTTTCGAGTGGCCTGCTGGTGCGAATGGCCCGCGCAACGTCGAGATCGTGGACTATCACTAGGGAGCGAACGGTGATGTTGAAGGTCGCTGTACATCCTGGCGAAGTGCTCAAGGAGGAGCTGGACGAACTCGACGTCACGCCGACTGAGCTGGCGCGGCAGATCGAGGTCCCGGCCAATCGCCTGAGCCAGATCATCGCCGGCAAGCGTGGGGTCACGGCGGACACGGCGCTCCGGCTCGGGCACTGGTTCGGCACCGATCCGCAGTTCTGGATGAACCTGCAGGCGCAGTTCGATTTGGCCGGCGCCGACCGTGCCGCCGGCAAGACAATCCAGGCGTTGCCGACCGCCGAGAACGCGGCCTAGTTGTTCACCGACTGGCCGCCGTCGAGGTAGATCGTTTCGCCGTTGAGGAACACCAGGTCGGCGTCGAGGACGGCGGCGACGAGCTTGCCGACTTCGTCCGGGGTGCCGTGGACACCGGCGGGGATGCGGCTGGTCATGTAGTCGGAGATCGCCTGGTTCTCGCGGTGCTTCGCGTTCAGGTCGGTGGCGATGAAGCCCGGCGCGACGGTCACCGCGCGGATGCCCTCGCGGCCCCATTCGACCGCCAGTGTGCGCGTGATCGAGGCGATGGCCGCTTTGCAGGCCGAATAGGCGGCGTGATAGCGCACGCCCATCTTGTCGTAGTAGCTGCCCATGTTGACGATCGTGCCCTTGCTCGCCTTCAGGTGCGGGTAGGCGAGCTGGCACATGGCGAAAACCGAGCCGACATTGTCGGCCATCAGCCGGTCAAAGTCGGCCACCGCGTAGCTCTTCGACGGTCCCTCGTCGTGGCGTCCGGCATTGTTGACCAGCGCGTCGAGCCGGCCGGTTTCGGCCACCAGCTCGGCGATGGCGTCGGCGCGGCTCTGCGCGTCGGTGACGTCGCACTGGATCAGCACCAGGCGTGCGGCCGCCTCGTCCTCCAGGTCGAACTGCTCGATCAGGTGCTCGCAGTGGGCCCGGAACAGACCGACC
>CAZVLI010000645.1:0-3015 GCA_964627965.1 uncultured Rhodospirillales bacterium | reverse complement strand
CTCGCTGCCGATCTTTCCCAAGACCTATCTTGCCGGACCCGGGCTGGCGCTGCGCAAGGCGATGATCGTCGCCGCCAAGGCCGGCGAACGACTGCCCCTGGTCGGCGACAGCTTCCGCCGGGTCGACCTGCCCGACATGATCGACATCGGCGCGCCGGACATCGAGGTCGCGATCAAGTCGATCGCCGCGCTGGGCCGCGTGCGCCTGTTCCTGCGCGCCCGTCCCGAGGCCCGCGCCATCGTCATCGTCCGCCACCCCTGCGGCCACGTGTCGTCGGTGCTACGCGGTATCGCGCGCAACATGTTCGACGACAACAAGCCGGCCACCGAGGCGCGCGGCATCTACGAGGACCTGGCGCTGACCGGCCCGGCGAAGCGCCGCGGCCTGACCGCCGACGACTTCATGGCGATGGCGCCGGAAGCACGGCTGACCTGGCGCTGGGCGATCCCGAACGAGCTGGCGATGGAGGCTACCGAGGATGCCGGCGCCAAATTGCATGTCGTCCGCTACGAGGATGTCTGTCGCGCGCCGGAGAAGCTGGCGCGCGAGCTGTTCGAGTTCGCCGGGCTGGACTGGCAGGACCAGACCGCTGGCTTCGTCGGCGCCTCGACCGCCGGCAGCGACGGCACCGAGAGTTACTACCAGCTGTTCCGCGACCCGCTGAAGTCGGCAATGAAGTGGCAGCAGGAGCTGAGCGAGGAACAGCAGGCGACGATCATGAAGGTCGCCGCCGAAACCGCGCCGGGCCGGTTGTTTAGCGACTAGAGAGCGCCCAGCAGGACGCGAATGACGCCCCTCACCGTGGCCTAGTCCAGACCACCACCGGACCGACGGGCGGGCCCGTCACCGGAAAGTCGACAGGCAGCGGCGGTTGCGCCACGTAACCGTTCGCCCGCGCCCAGTCGCGCAGCGGTGCCTCGGCGTCGGGTTCCATGCCGACCAGCACGGCGTCCGGCAGCGGGTCGAGGTCACGCGCGAGGCTCGCCGGGGCGGACGCGGGCAAGGTCGACGCCAGCTCGGCGGTGCCGGTGCGGAAGAAAAACGGCCCGGTTGCCAGCGAAGGCAGGATCGTCCCGCCGCCGTCCAGCACCACGATCGGGCTCAACGTCGCGACCGTGCCGCCGCCGGTCTGCCCCGCGATCGCCTCGGCCAGCGCGTGGACCCGCACGGGCACCCAGTCGGCCGATGACCCGATCAGCGGCACGAGGCGTGCGGCCTGTACCGCGATGGCCAGTCCCGCCAGGCCGGCAAAGACAAGGGCATGCTGGCGCCGGTACCAGGCGGTCGGCAGGGCCGCGGCGGCCAGGATCAGGAACGGGATCGCCGGTTGCAGGTAGTACTGCCAGGGTGGCCGCGGCCCGAAATAGGCCAGCAACCCCAGCGCCGCGGCGATCAACACGAACATCCCGCCGCGGCGCCGCAGCACCGCGTAGCTCAGCTGCACATAGCGCCGCAATGCCAGGAGCCCGCCGAGCAGCAATGCAAGGGTCGCCAGCAACGCCGGGTCCGCGACGACCATGCGTGCCAGGTAAGCCCACTGGAAGTCATGCCCGAGCCAGGCCGCGCGCCCGGTCGCCGCGTACCACGCCTGCGGCGCGGTGAGGTGGTAGGTCAGGTTGCCATAGACGAATGCCTCCGGTGCCATCACCGCGCACAGCGTCATCGGCACCAGCCCGACGACGCCACCGACGACGAACGCGGGCAGCAACCGTGGCGCGATCCAGGCCAGGCCGATCAGCAACGCGAGACCGGCGAAACCGGCCGACAGCTTCGCCGACAGCGCCAGCGCCAACACCGCGCCGCCGACGGCCACCTGCATCGGCCGGCGGCTGTCATGCGACCGCAGCACCATCCAGGTGCCGAGCAGTGCCAGGCAGATCGGCAGGATGTCGTTGCGCGCGGTGCCGAAGGCCGGCCACATCGTCGACGAGGCGACGAACAGCGCCGCCGCCACCAAGGCCACGCCCCCCCGCCGCGAGAGCCGCGCCGCGATCCGATACACAAGCACCGTCGCGACGATCCCAAGCGCGGCCGACGCCAACCGTGCCAGCAGGAAGGGCGGCGCCTCGACCATTGCCAGCAACGGCGCCAGCAGCAGCGGCTGCAGCGGCGTCTGCAAGTAGAGGAAATCGCGATAGGGCAGCAGGTCCGCCGCCAGCACGGCCGCGGCGACGTACTGTTCCTCGTCGTGGTTGAACGGATAGGTCAGCGCCTGCAGCACCGGCACCACGGCCAGGATCGACAGCAGCGCGGCCGGGACCAGCCAATGAGCCGGGTGCTTCGCCGCCGTCGCCTCGTGCCGCACCGCCGCTACTCCAGCAGCAGACGCTCGTAGGTCTCGAACATGTCCCCGGGCGGGAACCGTGTCCGTGCAGCCTCGCGATTGGCCGCGCCAAGCGACTGACGCAACGCGCTGTCGCTTGCCAGCGCCAGCATCGCCTTGGCGAAGGCTACCTCGTCGTGGCGCGGCACGACGAAACGCTGATTGCCTTCCGCGACCATGGTGCGCACGTCACCGACGTCGACGCTGACCACCGGCTTGGCCGCAGCCATTGCCTCGAGAACCGACAGCGGCATCTGCTCGGTATCGGAGCTGAGCGCGAAGACGTCGAACAGCGGTACCACGCGTGCCGGCTCCGCGATGTGGCCGGTGAAGACGACCGCGTCGGCGATACCCAGATCGGCCGCCTGCCGCTCCAGGTCGCCGCGCACGCCGCCGTCGCCCACGATCGCCAGCCGCGCGTCCGGCAGGCTGGCATGCACGACGGCAAAGGCACGCAGCAGCCGACCCAGGTTCTTCTCCGGGCGCAGCGCCGCGACCGTGCCGATCACCGGCCCGGTACCGGTCGGCAGCAGCGTGGGATCCCCTTCGCCGGCGAAGCGCTCGATCTCGATCCCGTTCGGCACGTAGCGCACGCGGCTTTCCGGCTGGCGCCAGATCTCGGTCGCGATGCGCTGCAAGGTCAGCGACGGCACCACCAGCGCCCGCGTCCGGCACAGCGCGATACGGCGGT
>CAZVLI010000644.1:0-3015 GCA_964627965.1 uncultured Rhodospirillales bacterium | reverse complement strand
ACTATCACCTCGCTCAACGACCTGCCGACGCTGGCGGCGCTGGTGCAGCAGGCGACGGTGCTGGCGCCATTGCAGCCCTTCGTGACCTCGACGATCAGCGACGTCGATGCCGGCGAGATCGTCACGCTGACCGTGCAGATCGACGACACCGCCAAGGGTGACTTCACCCCGGCCTCGGTCGCCGGGGCCGGCTTCACCGACCAGGGCGGCGGCAGCTACGTGTTCACGGGCTCGCCGACCGCGGCGCAGACCGCATTGCGGGCGCTGACCTTCGTCTCCGCCGACGGTCGCGTGACCACCGGCAACACCGAGGCCGTCAACATCACCGTCACGGTCAACGACGGCGATGCGACCGTGCAGAACACCCCGGCCCTGAGCGTTCGCTGCGCCACCTTCTGCAGCTACACGTTCAACGGCAGCGTCATCGTCGGCGACAACACCACGCTCGGCGCCGGCGACAATGCCGTGGCCGGCGAAACGCGTCCGTTTACCGGCAGCACCTCGATGGTCGCCGGACAGCGGTTCGCCTTCAGCACGGCGGAAGGCACCTACACCCTGTCCGCGCCGGCGACGGCCGGCGAGTTCACCATCGACGGCACCACGATGACCGCGTCGACCCCCGATGGGTCTCTGACGGGCAACGGGTTCCTGGCAGCCAACGGCGACTTCATCGTCTACGAGCTGATCGGGTCCCAGTTCCTGGTGTTCGGCGGCGAGCCGGCAACCGGGTTCGTGACCGGCACCGGCTTCCTGGCGGCGGAGTACAACCTGCGCGACGACATCACGCTGGGCGGTACCCAGATCCCGTTCGTGCCGGCGCCGCTGCAGCAGAACATCTCGAGCACCATCAACTCGACGATGACTCTCCTCATCGGCAACGGCGGCGGCGACACCTTCTTCATGGCCGGCAACGTCCTGGTCGATGGCACCGGTCCGGGCCAGGGCACGGTTGGCAGCCTGCTGGTCGGACAGGTCATGCCGGGCACGCCGACCGTGTTCCTGAGCGGCGAGATGCGCGGCCTGGTGCAGGCCGGCAACACCGGCTTCGAGCCTTTCGAGCTGCAGGGCCCGGTGGCGACCGCCGACGATGCCGCCGGCAATGACGTGTTCGGCCTCGACGGCCCGCGCTACATGGTCCTCGAGTCGCGCAATGTCGACGGCAGCGACGTGCAGGCCAGCACGCTCGGCGTGATCCGCGCCAATGCCAACAGCGGGCTACCGAACTTCAGCTATCCGAACGTGCCGGCGATCAACGAGCAGGCCAACCTCGGCGCCTTCACGCCGGCGGCCGGCACCGGCAACGACCAGCGCACCTCGCGCACCATGCAGGGCTATGCCGGCGGCGTGACGCTGGAGCGCGACTCGGTCGGCAACCGCGTCGAGTGGTCGGTGTTCGTCAACGAGACCGACAGCGTCACCAATCACTTCGATTCGCTCACCGTTTCCACCGACGCGGGCAGCAATCGTGTCGCCGTGACCTTCGACATCATGAGCGGCCTGGGCAGCTTCCTGGAGCCGGCGACCATCGGCTATGGCGGGCTTGCCGATCCGGGCCGCAGCGCCTTCCTGACCAACTCGCGCTTTGCCGCCATCGAGCAGGCCGGGGCGATCACGGTCAACGGCAATACCGGTTCGATGGAAGGCGCCTTCCTGACGAACGACATGGTGACCTTTGCCCGTGGCGCGATCCCGGATGGCGTGGCCCTGTGCACCTGCGCCGAGCTGCAGTGGGGCGTGATGAGCGCCTTCTTCACCGACGACGTGCTCGACAAGACGTTCGAGACGGCGCTGGCGCAGTGGGTCTCCGGCGTGCCCGCCACCTTGGGTCAGATCAGCGGCTTCGAAGGCACGGCGACCTACGACGGCCATGTCATCGCCTCCATCGTCAACGGCGCGTCGGACAACCCGGCCGCGGCGCAGCAGTACACCGCCGTCGGTTCGATCACGCTGCAGCTGCAGTTCAGCGCGGGCAACCTGTCGATCGGTGGCGGCTCGACCATGACCCTGGACGGCACGACCTACACCATCACGACGGAAGTGGAAGGTTTCGGTTTCCCGGAGCCGGAGTACGAGTTCTCGCTCTCCGACGGCGCCAACCGGACCGGCAACGGCACCGGCTCGCTGTTCGGCAGCGGCACCCCGCCATCCCAGACCGGCGGTGTGTTCGGCATCCAGGATAACCAGACCTTCCCGACCATCTACCAGGCGGGTGGGATCTACGCGGCCGACCTGAACGGCACCTCGCCCTAGGCCGTGAGCACGGAACCGGGGACGCAGCGCCCGCCCGTCGACGGACGGCGGGCGCTGCACCCGATCCGGCTCTGGCAGGCGCTTCAGCACCTGCTCGACGACGACGGGCCGGTCATGGCCGGCCATCTGACCTTCATCGCCCTGGTGGCGATGTTTCCGTTCCTGATCTTCCTGATGGCGCTGGCCGGTTTCCTCGGCCAGACCGTCGCCGGTACCCAGTTCGTTGCCTTCGTGCTGCTCAACATGCCGCCGGAGGTCGCCAACGTGCTGGAGGCGCCGATCCTCGAAGTGCTGCAGGAGACGCGCGGCGGCCTGCTCACCGTCGGCATCCTGACCGCGATCTGGACCGCGTCGTCCGGCCTGGAGGCGGCGCGCACCGGTCTGAACCGGGCCTACGACATCGGCTACCGTCCACCGATCTGGCGCACGCGGCTGGAGAGCATCGTCCTGGTGGTGCTGAGCTCGGGCGTGATCATCGTGGCCATGCTGCTGGTGGTGTTCGGCCCAGTCGCGTGGGCAGCCGCGGCGGCGTTCATGGACCTGCCGGCGCACCTGGAGGACGACTGGAACCTGCTGCGCTACGGCGTCGGCACGACGATCTCCTTCACCACCGTCGCCGGCCTGTATTCGATCCTGCCGGCGGCGAAGCTGCGGCCGCGCTGGGTGGTACCCGGCGCGCTGCTGACGGTCGCCCTGTGGATGGTGACGGCGACCGCCTTCTCGATCTTCATCGCCCAGTTCGGCCGCTATACGCTGACCTA
Source organism: uncultured Rhodospirillales bacterium (assembly GCA_964627965.1). GTDB lineage: Bacteria > Pseudomonadota > Alphaproteobacteria > JAVKFY01. The sequence goes on along the minus strand of CAZVLI010000644.1, from coordinate 4 downwards.
TGGT
>CAZVLI010000643.1:0-3016 GCA_964627965.1 uncultured Rhodospirillales bacterium | reverse complement strand
CATCAAGCCCAACCCCACCAGAGCGCGTAAACTGCTCGCCCACCGCAGTGAAATCGACCGCCTGATCGGCATGGTCGAACGCAAGGGTTTTACCCTGATCGCATTGTCGGCGTACTGGAGTCGCGGGCGGGCCAAGATCAAGCTCGGAGACGAGACCCTCGACCTGCGGGTCAGCGCCAACAACGACCCTCAGGGCAACTACATCGCGCCGATGGTGAGCTGGGCGGTCGTCACGCGTCAGGTCAAGCTGGCCGACGACTTCGAGAACAACGTCGCCTCGGTGGTGCAGGCGCTGTCGGCGGCGGCGGCGGAGATGCAGGCCTCGGCCTCGTCGATGTCGACCAACGCCGGGAGCACGTCCGACTACGCCAACACCGTGGCGGCGGCGTCGGAGGAACTGTCCTCCTCGATCCGCGAGATCTCCAGCCAGGTGATGCGGGCGGCGGAAGTCACCCAGACCGCGGTGGGCGAGGCGGAACGCTCCAACGCCATGGTGCGCAGCCTGGCCGAGGCGGCGGAGAAGATCGGCGACGTGGTGAAGATGATCCAGGACATCGCCAGTCAGACCAACCTGCTGGCGTTGAACGCGACCATCGAGGCGGCGCGGGCAGGCGATGCCGGCAAGGGCTTCGCCGTCGTGGCCTCTGAGGTGAAGGCGCTGGCCAATCAGACCGCCAACGCCACCGAGGAGATCGCGGCGCAGATCTCGACCATCCAGAACTCGACCGGCGCGGCGGTCGACGCCATCGGCTCGATCTCTACGACGATCAACACGATCAACGAGGTGACCACCGCCATCAGTTCCGCGGTGGAGGAGCAGGGCGCCGCGACGCAGGAAGTCACCACCAACATCACCCAGGTGACGTCCGCGTCGAGCGAGACCGGCCGCCTTGCCGGCGACCTGGAAGGCGCCGTCTCCGAACTGGCGCAACAGACCGAGCACCTCAAGGGCAGGGTCGACGACTTCCTCGGCGAGGTGCGCGCGCTCTAGCGACCGCCCGTCCAGCGCGAACGCAGCTCCCCGGCGCCCGCCCTCGACGTCTTCCAGGCTGTCGAGGGCGGGCGTTCGCTGTCGGGAATCCTTACAGTTGTGGTGCTAGGTGTAAGGAAATGCTGCCTAACCCATTGAGGTTGCTGTTGTGCGGAGCCGGGCACGGAACTTGCTTGCTGTATCCCGCAAGCGTAACGGGCGCCACTCCGGGGGTAAGGGAGACGGATGCCACGGTGGTCGAATATCGCGGTCGCGGCCGCGATCGTGATGGGTGGCGTCAGCCACGCCGGTGCCGCGTTGGCGGGACCGGCACTGGCCGACCTGCCGGCACCGGGAATCGCCGGACTGGTTGCCGCCGGCGTTGTCGCCGCCATTGCCTTGGCGCGCTGGCGCGACAAGTAGTGTGATGAGCCGAGTAGCCGAAGCCGTGCAGGTCGTGTATCGTATTGAGATCGTCGCACGTTAATCGGAGATGACGATGCCGAGCCCGAAGACCCTTCGCCGGATAGCCGCCGTGGCCGCGCTTGTCGCGCTGCCCGTGGCGCCCGCGATTGCCGGGGATCCCGTGGCCGCCGTGCCGGCGCCGGGGATGATCGGCCTTGTCGCGCTCGGGGTGATCGGCGCCATCGCCATCGCACGCCATCGTAAATAGTCGCGGGCGCGAGCCTGCGTTAGCTTAGTTCCCCGGGGCGAAACGAGACGCCCCGGTTTTGTGTTTGGTGCCACAAGCCGGGATCGATGGACGCTTTCCTCCTGCAGCATTACGAGGACGCCCTCGGCACCATCTTCTATGGCGCCATCATTGTCCTTGCGCTTGCTGAGTTCGTCTGGCCGTGGCGCGCCGCGCGCTTGCCGCTGCTCACGCGCTGGTCGACCAACATCGGCTTCGGCGTGATCCAGGCCCTCCTGGGCCGCGTGCTGTTGCCGATCGGCCTGTTCCAGCTTTCGATCCTCGCGCACATCCAGGGCTGGGGGCTGTTCAACTGGATCGGCGCGCCGGCGTTGCTGTCGCTGGTGCTCGGCGTGCTGCTGCTCGATCTGGTGAAGTACTGGGAGCACCGAATCCAGCACATGGTGCCGGTGCTCTGGCGCGCCCATGTCGTCCACCACGCCGACCTAGAAGTCGATTTCACCACCGGCTTCCGGCATCACCCGATCGAGGTGATCATGGTGGCGGTGCCGAGCGCGGCCGCCGTGCTCATCTTCGGCCTGTCGCCCGGCACCATCGCGGTGTTCCAGATTCTGGCGCTGACGATCTCGATCTTCAGCCACGTGAACGTGCAGTTGCCCGCCGGCCTGGATCGCGTCCTGCGCTTGTTCATCATCACGCCGGAGGTGCACGTGGTGCACCACTCCGCGCATCGGGTCGAGACCGACAGCAACTACGGTCTGGTCTTCATCTGGTGGGACCGTCTGTTCGGCACCTATCGCGCGGCGCCGCAGGAGGGCGTGGCGATGATGCAGATCGGGATCGAGTACTTCCGCGATCCGGCCGATTTGCGCCTGGACAAGGCGCTGTGGCTACCGTTCAAGGTGCCGACCGAGGGTCAGCAACCGCTGCCTGATCGCGTCGCCTGAACCAGCGGCGCCAGGATGGCGCCGCGATCGAGCAGGCCCTGCATCGCCGTCCGCGCCGCCGCCGGATCGGTCTTCGCATCGGCCGAGATCAGCAGCACGGCGGCGCCATCACCGCCCATCAGCCCCTGCGCCAGCCGCCACAGTTTCGCCGCGAGCGGCGCGTGCACGAGGCGACCGTCGACCCAGTAGACCTGCCAAACCAGCCGGCGGCCGCGATCCGGCCCCCGCAGCCGCACTTCCTCGACGCTTGTCTCCCGCCCGTCGATGCGGACGGTGCGGTCGGCCTGGTCCAGCCGGTACCAGGTCCGCTTATCGAAGGGCCGGTTGCGGAACCCGACCATCTCGCGGCCGGTGCCGAGCCGGTCGTAGACCGCCGCGTAGAGGTCGACCGGCAGGCCGTCGACGACGTAACGCGCGGCCAGTTCTCCGCTGGCGCCTTGGTAGCGC
>CAZVLI010000642.1:0-3016 GCA_964627965.1 uncultured Rhodospirillales bacterium | reverse complement strand
CCAGCGCTTCGAGGGCAACGGCTACCTCTCGAACGTCATCGGCAACCCGCTGGAAACCACCATCGCGCTGGCGCACCTGATCTTCGAGGGCACGCTTGACCGATATCCGGGCCTGAAGATTTGCGCCGCGCACGCCGGCGGTTTCCTGCCGTCCTACGCCGGTCGCTTCGACCGCGGCTGTGCCGTGCGGCCCGACCTCTGCTCGGGCGGCGCACACGGCGGCATCGCCAAGGCACCCTCGACCTACCTGCGCCAGCTCTACTACGACACCATGGTGTTCCGAGCCGAGGGTGTGCGCCACCTGGCCGAGGAGGTCGGCGCCAGCCAGCTCATGATCGGGACCGACTATCCCTATCCCTGGACCGACGAGGCGGTCGACCTGATCCTCGCCACGCCGGGCCTGAGCGACGACGACAAGCGTGCGATCCTCGGCGGCAACGCGGTCGCGCTGCTCGGCCTGGCACCCTAGCTAGTAGGGGCGACGAGGACGCGGCAGCCACCGGCTGAGCTGACGTTGCACACGCCATGCGCCGGGTAACTCGCCGGCGGCGGCGATCATTCGCGAGCGCAACGGCCAGCGGAAACCGCGCTCCTCCGCCAGCGCCCGGATGTCCACCTCAAACGCGACGTCGCTGTGCAACATGGTGGCGATGAAGTCGTCGCGCTCGCGGCGATAGGCGTCGAGGTCGAAGATGTCGGCGAACGGTTCCAGCTTGCCGGCGATCTCCAGCGCCAGCAGCAGGCGCATGCACTTCCAGCACACCGAGCAGTTGGTCCGGTCGGTGAACTCAACGCAGACATCCAGGTACTTGCGTGCCAGCTCGATCCGATCGAGCCGCAACGCCTTCTGCAATCGCGGTTGCTCGGTGCCGACGGAGAACATGTCCATCGCCTCGGTCGACATCATCGGCAAGGTCACGAGGTCGCTGTTGGCGGTGTCCAGCGACGGACCCAGGTGGATGTCGCGATAGCCGTAGCTCGCCGCGTACATGTAGCACCCAAGGCCGGCCTGCAGCGCCAGCGCCACCGATGCGTTGCGCGGCGTGTGCGTGAGCTGAAAGCCGTGCTTGCGATAGAACCGGGCGAGGTTGGACGCGACCGGGATGAAGGGCAGGCCCATCTCCTCGGCCGCCGGCACCAGCCGCTCGAACCGCGTGCGGAACAGGCTGGCGCCGGCCGGCGTCTCGTCGCCGACATAGTGCTCGTGCGAGCCGACGTCGTGGAACAGCAGGTGCGTGAGGCGGTAGGCGCCGGGCTGCGGATCGAGATAGTGGTCCGCCACCACGCAGAAGGAGTCGACACCGCCGGAGAAGCCGGTCGCCACGCCCGCCGCCATGCCGGCGGCCGGGGCCACGTCGTTGGGACGAACCTCGACGACGTGCAGACGCGGCACCACGTCCTGCAGCACCCCCTGCAACGCGACCGCCGCGTTGTAGTGCAGCCGCGGCGAGACCGTGCCGTCGATCTCGATTGCCTCGCCCTCGGCCATCGCCGGGATCAGCAGCGCGACGAGAGCGGCGTCCGCCCGCGTCGAGAACAGGTCGCCGAAGGCTTTCGGCACGCTGTACCACAGCGTGTCGCGGCCACCCGCCCAGTCGATGTCGTGAACCAGCGCAGCGGAGGCACCGCGCTCCTCAACCCGTGGCCTGCCAATGCGCATGCCGTCCCCCGAGTCGCTTCCCCCCGGTCGGCATCTGGCGGCCGATCACCAGTGCCGGCCTGTTATCAGGTGAACGAATAATAGGGTTCAGTGCGGCGCGCGCAAACGCCCCGAGCTCAGGCCGAGACCGGAAACGTGCCTGCCGGCAGATAGGCGTAGGGCAGATTGGCGAGCTCGGCCGGGCCCCAATCCGGCGTGTCGACGATGACGATCTCGGCGCACATCGGCTCGTAGATCTCGCGGAAGTGCGTTTTCGAGCGCAGCAGCACGATGTCGAAGTCGTCGGGCTTCAGGTCGAACTGCGTGAAGCAGTCCAGGTCGATCGCCGAGTACTGCACCGAGATCACCGAGACCAGCACGCCGCCGATGCGCAGCAGCGCGGCATCGCCGGCATCCAGCGTCACGCCCGTCATCAACGGGCCGGTGATCGGAAACTTCAGCCGCCCGGCCCAAAGGACCTCGGCGCGGGCTTCGATGGGGCCGCCGGCTTGCGGGCTGGAATGGCCGAACATCGCCATCTCCAGCGTCGCCCCCGTCCCGGCAGCCATTGCGGCGCCGGCCACCTTCGGGTCGCACATGAACGGCGCGTAGGCGCGCTGCGCGTCCCGCCGGATCAGCTCGCGCAGCACATAGGTGCTGTCGTTCATCCGGTCCGCGTGCTCCAGGATGCAGACCGGCTTGTCGGATTGCGCGGCGACGCGCTGCGCACGATCGACGCCGCCGGCCACGTCATGGATCAGCTCGCGGATGAACAGGCGCTCGCGCAATGCCCAGCACCGCTCGGCCATCTCGTCGACCCAGCGTTGCGCCAGCCCGGCATCGCCATCGGCCACCGCCAACACACTCATGCCGGTGTCCGGCGTGTCGGCATAGGCGAAACCGCCGAACAGCGAACAGTCCAGCAAACCCGGCGTCGATGCCGGCGCCGCCTCGGCCGCCGCCACCAGTTCGTCGAGCGGCTGCAGTCGCGTGGCCGAGAACACCGAGGGCAACGCGACATTCGGCTTGGCCATCGCCATCACCGGTTCGATCTCGCCCTTCAGCTTGCCGAGCAGGATGCGGGCGGCGCGCGCGCCGGTCTCCCACATGTCGGTGTGCGGCGAGTAGCGATAGCCGGTGACGATGTCCGCCGCCGCCAGGCTCTCCGGCGCCAGGTTGGCGTGGTAGTCCATCGGACAGGCAATCGCCACGTCCTGCCCGACCGCATCGCGGATCGCCTGCAGCACGCCGGCGTCGGCCTTGCGATTGGTCGGCGTCGCGAGCGCACCGTGCAGATGGATGCCGACCGCGTCGATGCCGCCCTTCAACGCCTGCAGCCGTTCGACGATCTCGGCCACGTAGCGGTCGTAGGCTTCG
>CAZVLI010000641.1:0-3024 GCA_964627965.1 uncultured Rhodospirillales bacterium | reverse complement strand
ACTCGTTCGAGGCCATCGGCCTGAAGATCGCCGCCGAGCAGTGCTTCAAGATGCTGAAGCCCGGCGGCACCGCCACCGTGATCGGCATGATCCCGCTCGGCACCAACATCGAGCTGCACGGCGCGGAGTTCCTGCAGGAGCGCAAGATCCAGGGCTCGATGATGGGCTCCAACCGCTTCCCCATCGACATGCCGCGCTACGTCGACTTCTACCTCAACGGCAAGCTGAAGCTGGACGAGATGATCTCGGCCCGGATCAAGCTGGAGGACGTGAACGAGGCGTTCGCCGAGATGAAGACCGGCGCCGTCGCGCGCTCGGTCATCGTCTTCGACTGAAGCCGTCGCGAGATGCCCGGGTCGTGCACACTGTTGCTCGGCCCGGCTTGCGGCGGTCGCCCGTATGCCGGCACCGGTTAGGCAACCGACGACCGAATGGCCAGGCGTCTGGACGTGGATACCCCGGACAAGCCGGGGCATGACGGTTGTGGTTGGAAATCAATAGATGTCGTCATGGCCCGGCTTGTCCGGGCCATCCACGTCCCTAAGCGTGCAACGCTGTCAAACCTCTGGCACGGGTCTCGGAGGGCTCATCCGGCCATCTCCGACCCCGGCCAGCGCCTCAGAACACGATCGGCACGTGGCGGGCGCCGCGGACTTGGCCGACGGACCAGGCGACGGCGTCCGGATCGCTGAGCTCGAACTCGGGGATGCGGGCGAACCAAGTCGCCAGCGCCACCTCCATCTCCAGTCGAGCGAGGTTGGAGCCCACGCACCGGTGGATACCGACGCCGAACGAGACGTGGCGGTTCTTCTCGCGGTCGATCACCGCTTCGTCCGGCCGTTCGAATGCCGCCGGATCGCGGTTCGCGGCCGGCAGGTTCAGGAACACCCGCTCGCCCCGCTTGAACGTCACCCCGTTGTGTTCGACGTCCTCCAGCGCGATCCGGCCGGCATGAACCGGCGCGTACAGCCGTAACATCTCCTCGACCGCATTCGGGATCAGCGCCGGCGTGGCTGCCAGCCGCCGCCGGTCCTCGGCGTGCGTCGCAAAATGCAGCAGCGACGAACCAATCGTGCTCCACGTGGTGTCGATCCCCGCCGACAGCAGCAGGATGCAGACGCCGACCGCCTGCACGTCGCTCACCGGCTCGCCCTCGATATCGCTGGCCAGCAGGCGTGAGATGTAGTCATCGCGCGGCTGCTTGCGCCGGTTGCGCACCTGTTCCTCGAAGAAGGCACGGATGATCCGGTAGTACTTGTTGCGCGTTTCGAGTTTCGCGGCGTCGATCCCCAGGAAGTTCTGCACCCAGTCGACGAACTCGTCGGTCCGCGCCGCGTCGATCCCCAGCAGGTGGCCGATCACCCGCGGCGAAATCTGCCGAGCATAGTCCTCGCCGGCATCGCATGCCCCTCGCTCGATGAAGCCATCGATCAGCCGGTTGCAGAGTTCTTCGGTGAAGGCGCGATGTGCCTCCGCCGCCTTGACCGTGAAAAGCGGCAGCAGCAGACGACGGTATGGCCCGTGCTTGGGCGGATCCTGGGTGACCGGCGGGAACAGGTCGGACTGGTACGGCGCCAGCGGGTCCTTGCCCGCCGGGAGCGGCAGCACCGTCGGTTGACGGTTGGACAGTTCCGGCACCTTGCGGATCAACGCCTGCACGTCGTCGTAGGTGCTGGTCATCCAGGCACCACCCCAGCGCTCGCTGTGAGCGATCGGGCAACGCTGGCGCATGTCGCGCCACACCGGCGACGGATCGGCGTTGTAGCCGGCATCGAAGATATCGAAGTCGGTCAGCCAGTCGGTGACCGGTTCGTGGTCGCTCATGTCGCTGCCCCGTGACGCGCGAGATCTGACATCGCAATCTTATGTCCATCGCCGCCCGACCTCCACCCGGCGCGCCGGCCCGGCCGCGATGCCATGCCGTCGTTTACCGTCCGGTTACCGCCCTGCCCTAATCTCTTATGAACGGGCAATGGGGTCACGACAGGAGCGGGGCGTGGGTGCTGCGCTGGACATCGCCGACGATGAGCGTGCGCGCGAAACGTTGCGAGCCCTTCTGGGCGACAGCAACGTCAATCCGGAAACGCTGCTGGCGACCGATTATCTAAATCATTTCAACGAAGTGGTGATGCTGCTCGACCTCGTGGCCGACATGCCCGAGTGCCTGGAAGACCTGCGCGACTGGGCGCCGAAGAGCTACGAGCAGCACTTCCTCGACAGCGGCCTGTCGGATCGCGATCTCGCCGTCGAGGCCTACAGGCTCAGCCCGCGCAACTTCCGCGAGCCGTTCGACTACGCGGTGGAGCGGATGGATCGCCTCGTCACCCGCGCCATCGACGAGATGGGGAGCGCCGAGGCCGAAGCCGCCGCCGCCATCGCGCTGGCGACCTCGACCGCGCTGCAACGCTTGATAGACGTCGCCAGCGGCCTGATCCACGGTCGCGACGCGGCGCTCGACCAGGACGCCATCGACGAGGTGATCGGCGAGGCTTCGTAGACCCGGCATCGTCATCCGGGCTTCCCAAGACTGAAATCGAAACACGCCACCCTGTCGCCTGCGCGACGGAGGGTGATGCGATGGCGCCGCGGACGCCGGAACGACCGGTTCTTCTCTGCATCGTTGGCGACAGCCGCTGCGGCTCCACGCTGCTGCAACATCTGCTCGCCTCGCAACCCGGCGTCGTGGCGCTGGGCGAGGTGCGCCGGCTGGAACGTTTCGTCGCGGAGGACCGTGCCTGCGGCTGCGGCGCAACGGTCGGCGAATGCCAGTGGTGGTGCAACCTGCTGTCCCGTGCCGGGTTCGCCGACCGCAAGCCGGCGACGCTGCCTCCGCCGCAGCGCTGGCGGCAGTGGCTCGGCGACGGCCTGCTCTTGTTTGCCTGGCGCCTCGGACGGCCAGACTGGGCGCTGCCCTGGCTGCGGCGGCGCGCCGAGGTCGCCGACGATGTCGCTAGCCTGGCGCTGGCCGCCGCCGGCAATGCCGGCCTCGTGGTCGACAGTTCCAAGGACCCCGGCCATTTCCTG
>CAZVLI010000640.1:0-3030 GCA_964627965.1 uncultured Rhodospirillales bacterium | reverse complement strand
CGCCAGCATGCCGACCAGCATCAGCATCGGGAACACCAGCGCCGCGCCGGCCAGCGCCACCGGCCCGACCCGGCCGAGGAACCAGGCCTCCGCCGCGCTCATGATGGTCTGGATGAACATCGCCAGGATCGCCGGTACCGACAGCTTGGTCAGTGTCGGCCCGATCGGCGCGGTGAGCAGCGGGGAGGCGGCGGCAGTCGTCATAAAAGATGTATATACACTAAAATGACGTTCCGTCTAGTCCGGTGTTGCCGTGCCGCCCAGCCGCTCGACCTCGGCTTCCAGCGCGGCGATGCGCGCGTCGCGCCATTCGAGCGCGGCGGCGACGTCGGCGGCCTCGAAGCGCTGCGGGATGTGCTGCGGGCAGTTCACGTCCCAGGCGGTGATGGTGAACAGGATCGCCTGCTCCGGCTTGGCCTTGTAGTTTGTCGGCATCAGCCGCTCGGTCAGCGCCGGATCGTTCTCCACCACGCGTGCCTCGCCCCAGATCTTGATCCGGCGGCGGTTGGCGTAGTCGATCAGGAACAGGTGCGCCTTCGGGTTCTCCGACAGGTTGCCTTGCGAGATGTACTGGCGATTGCCGGTGTAGTCGGCGAAGCCGATGGTGCGGCTGTCCAGGATCTGCAGGAAGCCGGGCGGGCCGCCACGGTGCTGGATGTAGGGCTGGCCGTCGGCGTTGGCCGTGGCCAGGAACACGCTGGTCTGGTCGCCGATGAAGGCGGCGAGCCCATCGTCGATCTCGGTACGCCAGCCGCCTTTCTCTTCCATCCGCGCGTAGCCGTCGCGCGATCCCTTGCGGGTCTGCAGGGCTTTGATCGTCGGCGTGAAGGCGACGTCGCTGGTCGGGGCGAGGTTGGTCGTCATCGGGTCCTCCCGGTCCAAGGGGCGATGACGGACATCTAGTAGATCTCGTAAATCGAGAGTATATGGCTAGTTCGGTAACTAAGGTTGCGAAATTCGGGAAGATGGATCGCCTCGACGCCATGTCGACCCTGCTCGCCGTTGTGGATGCCGGCAGTCTTTCGGCGGCGTCGCGTCGGCTCGGCATGCCGCTCGCGACCGTGAGCCGTCGGCTCTCCGACCTGGAGGCGCACCTCGGCACGCGGCTGCTGCACCGTTCCAGCCGGCGCCTCAGCCTGACCGACGCCGGGCAGGGCTACATCGACGCCTGCCGACGCATTCTCGAGGACGTTGAGGCGGCAGAGCGCGCCGCCGCCGGTGAGTTCGCCGCGCCGAAGGGCGAACTGATCGTCACCGCCCCGGTCGTTTACGGTCGCCTGCACCTGCTCCCAATCATCAACGACTTCCTGGCCGCCTATCTGGAGATCGACGTCCGGCTCATGCTCGCCGACCGGACGTTGAACCTGGCCGAGGATCAGATCGACGTCGCGGCGCGCATCGGCGCATTGCCCGACAGCAGCCTCGTCGCCACCCGCGTCGGCGCCACGTCCCGGGTCGTTTGCGCCAGTCCGGAATACCTGAAGCGCCACGGCACGCCGGCGGCGCCCGCCGACCTGGCGGAGCACGATGTGGTGACCTTTGCCGGTCCCTTGGCGCCGGAGAGCTGGACCTTCGAGGTCGGCGGCCGTCGTGTCGCGGTGCCGGTGCGCCCGCGCCTATCGGTCAATACCGCCGAGGCCGCCGTCGATGCCGCCGTCGCCGGAGTCGGCCTTACGCGGGTGCTGAGCTACCAGGTCGCCGCCTCCCTTCGCGCGGGCCGCTTGCAACCGGTGCTGCGCGAGGTCGAGCCGCCGCCGCTGCCGATCAGTCTGGTGCACCGGGGCGGCGCGCATCAGCCGCGTAAGCTGCGCGCCTTCCTCGACTTCGCGGCGCCGCGCCTGCGCTCAGCCGGCGATGTCGAGTAGCGCGCCGGCCAGTTCGTCCGGCATGTCGACCATGATGTCGTGGCCGCAGGCGAAGCCCTTCACCATCCAACCCGGCTTGTCGCGCAAGCCCTCTGCGCTCCCCGGGAAGGCGCTCGGCCCCCAGCCCTCGGCGACGTGGTAGTGCCGGTCGGCGATCCCGTCGACGGCGCCGGTCAGGCTGAGTTTCTCCAGGAAACAGGCGATCGGGTGCAGCGTGCACTGCGCGTTGACCCAGGCCTGGTCGGCCGGGTTCACGCCGAACCCCTCGGCCGGCACGGGCTCCATGTAGCCGCCATTCTTCTCCGCGCTGGCGACGTAGCCGGCCTTGCGCTCCGGCAGCATGAAATCGAACGTGGTCTGGCCGTCGCCGGGTACGAAGGCGTCGATATAGACGAGTGACCGAATACGCTCGGCCATGGCGTCGGCCGCGCCGGTGATGACCATGCCGCCATAGGAGTGGCCGGCCAGGATCACGTCGTCCAGTTCCTCCCACTTGATCAGGTTGGCGACGTCCGCGACGTGGGTCGAAAGGCCAATGTCCGGGCTCAGCAGGTGCGAGCGGTCCGCGATGCCGGACAGCGTCGGGCAGAACACCTCGTGCCCCGCCTTGCGCAGCCGCGCCGCCACTCGCTTGTAGCACCAGCCGCCATGCCAGGCCCCGTGCACCAGTACGAAGGTTGCCATCCGATTCTCCCGCTTGCTCGGCGGAGACGTTAGCATGCGCAGAAGATGGGAACGCGACAGCCGAGGAGCCGGCCATGCCGATCGATGACGACAAGGCGAACGAGATCCTGCGCGCCCGGCTGGCCGAACTGGAGGCCGCGTCGGCGGCGACGGCCGATGAACGCAAGCCGGTCGAGCTCGACCAGGCGTCGGTCGGCCGGCTGTCGCGCATGGATGCGATGCAGGTGCAGGCTATGGCCGAGGCCGGCGAGCGACGCCGCGTCGCCGAGATCGGCCGCGTGAAGGCGGCGCTGAAGCGCGTCGAGGAAGGCGAGTACGGCTACTGCGTCACCTGCGGCGACGAGATCGCGCCGAAGCGCCTGGCACTGGATCCTTCCGTGGCGACCTGCGTCGACTGCGCCAGCCGTTAGCGCGCGACAGTCGCCACCAGCGCCGAGCCGATCAGGCCCAAGAAGGTGACGTCACGCCACAGCGCACGGTC
>CAZVLI010000639.1:0-3040 GCA_964627965.1 uncultured Rhodospirillales bacterium | reverse complement strand
AGGGGATCACCCGGCCGCAGTCGACGATCGTCTACACCACGTCGATCGCGCAATTGTGCCGCAATGAAATCATCACCGTGCTCGACGCGCCGGGCGGCTTCAATATCGGCTCGTGCGGCGCCGGCGATTTCCAGGAATTGCGCTTGAAAGACGCGCCGGCCGAAAATGAGGCGGGCGAGGAGAGCGACGCGCAATAGAGCGGGTCTTGATCCGATCATGGTCGGCCATGGTCCGTCATGGCCAAAGATGGATTGACCGGCGCGACGCATCTCACTAGGCGCAGAGCGTATGGCGAAGGCGTCGACACACTTAAACACGGTGGGATCTGATCCGGCGGGATTTGGCCTCGGCGAGCATGCCGGCGCCGCCGCGGTGGCCGCATGGTTCATCGTCTACGGCGCTATTCACGGCCTGATCACCCGGGCGGCGGGGCCGTCGCTCGCTCTCGACGACGCGAAGCTCAATGTCGTCACGCAGTCGCTGCAGGGCGGCTACATGACCGAAAACCCGCCTTTGTTCGAATGGACGCTGATCCTCGCGCAACAGGCGGTCGGTCCGACTTTGCTCAGTTTCATCATCGTCAAATATGCGTTTCTGACCATCGCCGGCGTCGCCACCTATGGCGCAGCGAGGATCGCCCTGGGCAATCGTCCGTGGGCGGCGCTGACCGCGATCTCATTGACGGCGATCTACCAGATCGGCTGGAATTTTCATCAGGCCTTCACCCATACGACGGCGTTGACGGCGGCGATCGCCCTGTATTGGTGGGCGCTGGCGCGGGTGGCGCCGAAGCCGGTGCCTTGGCTGCTGGTCATGCTTCTCCCGTTGCTGGTCGTGCGGCTGATCGGCGACGTCGCCAGCGTGCAGGAGCTGGAGCAGCTCGCCATCGTCGCCATGGCCGAGGTGGTGCTGGTGGCAGTGTTCGGCTGGCAGGTGTTCCGGGTTGCCTGGTTCCCGTTCCTCTACCTGTTCCTGCTGGTGCCGTCCGGCGAATGGCTGGTGCCGCGTCTGCAGGACTTCACCGCTGACTTCTCGGTCGGCGCGCTGCGGCTGCTCGGCATCCCGACCCTGCACGACGGCATCTTCATCAATATCCCGAATGGCAGCTTCCGGGTCGCCGAGGCCTGCGCGGGCCTGCGCTTCCTGATCGCCTCGATCGCGTACGGGTTGCTGTTCGCCTACATGGTCTACCGGTCGTGGACGCGCCGCCTGATCTTCGTGGCGTTGTCGTTCATCGTGCCGCTGATCGCCAACGGCTTCCGCGCCTTCGGCATCATCTACCTGTCGCACATCACCGATAACCAGGTCGCGATTGCGGCCGACCATCTGGTCTACGGCTGGTTCTTCTTCGCCTTTGTGCTGGCGCTGCTGACCTGGATCGGTTTCGGCTTCCGCGAGGACATCAAGGACGAGGCCGACGAGGCGAAGGCACCGGCCGGACCGGCGCCGGTCGCCGGCAAGCCCGCGATGACGATCGTGACCGGCGTGGTCGCGGCGTTGCTGGTCGCGGTCGGCCCCGCCTATGCCGCGTTCATCGCCGGTACGCCGTCGGCGGCCTCGATCAAGCTTGTCGCGCCGTCGGTGGCCGCGCCGTGGCAGCCGGTCGACGACGACATGGGCGGCTGGAACATCGTGCACCCGAACGCCGACGCGATCTTGTCACAGGCCTACGAGGCCGATGGCACGGTCGTGATGCTGAAGATCGCCTACTATGCCTACGAGCGGGACGGGGCAGAGCTGATCTCGCACAAGAACCGTCTCTACGACGACGAGGCGTGGAAGCGGGTCGCCAGCCTGAACGGCACGCTGGCGCCGGACGGCGAGGCGATGCAGGTGCGCGGCGAGCGGTTGCAGAATCGCGGGCGCGGCCTGGTGGTCTTGCCGGTCTACTGGGTGGACGGGCGCTTCACCGCCAACCGCCTGGAGGCCAAGCTGTCGCAGGTCAACGCGCGGCTGGTGAGCGGTCGGCTGGCGGCGGCGCAGGTGGTGGTGGCGACGCCGACCACCGTCGATGCCGACACGGCGCTGGCGGCGCTCAAGGCGTTTGTCGACAAGCTGGACTCGCTGGGTCCGACGCTGGCGGCGGCGGAAGCAAAGGCAAAGGACGAGTAGGCCATGTGCGGGCTTGCCGGGCAGTTCGATACGACCGGGTTGCGGCCGATCGATCCGCGCGCCGTGAAGGCGATGACGGACGCGATCGCCCATCGCGGTCCGGACGGCGACGGGTTTCATACCGCGCCCGGTGTCTGCCTGGGCCATCGCCGGCTGGCGATCATCGACCTCACCACCGGCGACCAGCCGATCTACAACGAGGACCGCACCGTCGCGGTCATCCAGAACGGCGAGATCTACAACTACCGCGAGCTGATGGCCGAGCTGAAGGCGCTGGGCCACACCTTCCGCACCGTCTCCGACACCGAGGTCATGGTGCATGCCTGGGAGGAGTGGGGGCCGGACTTCGTGAAGCGGCTGCGCGGCATGTTCGCCATCGCGCTGCACGATTCCAAGAAACAGTGCCTGTTCCTGGCCCGCGACCGGCTCGGCAAGAAGCCGCTCTACTACGCGCAGCTCCCTGACGGCCGGCTCGCCTTCGGGTCGGAGCTGAAGGCGCTGCTGGTCCTGCCGGATCTGCCGCGGCGCATCGATCCGCGCAGCGTCGAGGACTTCATGGCGTACGGCTACGTGCCGGACCCGCGCTCGATCTATCGCGACGTCGCCAAGTTGCCGCCGGCTGCCTCGCTGACGGTGACTAGCGGCAAGCCGGTGCCGGCGCCGGTCATCTACTGGTCGGTTCGTTTCGACGAGCAGGCGCGCAACGAGGATGAGGCAGCGGCCGACCTGGCCGAGCGCCTGCGTGTCGCCGTGGATATCCGCCGTGTCTCCGACGTGCCGATCGGCGCGTTCCTGTCCGGCGGCGTCGATTCGTCGGCCGTCGTGGCGCTGATGGCGCAGCAGTCGGCCGATCCGGTGAACACCTTCTCCATCGGCTTCGACGATCCGAAGTTCGACGAGAGCGAGTATGCCGCGCGCCACGCCGCGC
>CAZVLI010000638.1:0-3048 GCA_964627965.1 uncultured Rhodospirillales bacterium | reverse complement strand
CGCCACGCCGAGCCCCTCGATGGCGGCCTGCAGCGCGAGATTGGTGCTCTCGAAGCGCAGGCCGCGACTGGCATCGATTCCCTCGACACCGGCGAACTGCAGCCAGCGCACCCAGTCGTGTGGTCGGGGCTCGCTGTGTAGCAGGGTCTGTTCCACCAGATCGTCGGGCGTTCGGAGCTTTGCCGCCAGTGCCGGGGCGCAGACCGGCGTGAGCGCGACATCGACCAGCTTGTCGGCGCGCAGCCCCGGCGCCAGGTCGCGTGCATCGGTCACCTGTATCGCGAGGTCGATATCGTCGCGGCTGAAATCGACCGGTGCCAGCGACGTGGTCAGCCGGATGTCGATGTCGGGGTGGCGCGCGTAGAGACCGTTCCAGCGCGGAATGAACCACCGCAGTGCAAAGGTCGGATTCGTCCAGATCGACAGTTCGCTGCCGCCGCCACCGCCGCGAATGCGTTCGGTCGCCGCGGCAAGCTGCGCCAGTGGGGTGCGGATCTCTTCAAGATAGGCGCGACCGGCCCGGGTGAGTTCCACGCGCTTGTGACGGCGCAGGAACAGGGCCTGTCCGAGCTGTGTTTCCAGGGCCTGGATTTGCCGGCTGATCGCGCCAGGCGTGAGGTTCAGGCTCGCCGCTGCTTGCTGAAAGCTCAAATATCGCGCGGCCGCCTCGAAGGCGCGCAGGGCTTGCATGGAGGGCAGGTGCGACATCGTACGCCATCGAACGATTGAGCTTTTCTCAACTGAGCGTACGAAATAATGGGTTGCGAGGCGACCTCTCATTGGTGACGCTTGCGAAACACTCGCAAGGAAACGCCGCCATGACTCTCGCCGATCCGCGTCCCGTCACGCTGCCGAAAGCCCTCAACGACTGGGTCGCCCCCGACTGTGTTGGCGAGAATTTCTACGATCTGGATGCGAGCCTGCGCTCTCTGCTGCCGCTCTACATGAACGGCGACCTGCTGGCGCACATGGCGCCGCACTACGCACGGCTGGGGGCGATCGCGGGCGACAAACTGGATGAGCTGTCGCGGCTGGCCGACCGGCACGAGCCGATCCTGCACGCGCGTAACCGTCGCGGCGAGGACGAGGACTGGGTCGAGTTCCACCCGGCCTATCGCGAGATGGAGCGTATCGGCTTCGGTGAGTTCGGCATCCACTGCATGTCGCGCACGCCCGGCGTGCTCGGCTGGCCGGAGAAGGTGCCGCCGATCGCCAAATATGTCTTCCAATACATCTTCACGCAGTCGGAGTTCGGGCTGATGTGCCCGATCTCGGTGACGGACACCTCGGCGCTTCTGATCGAGCGCTACGGCGACGAGGCGACGAAGCAGCGCTTTCTGCCGGGCATGCACTCGCAGGACATGGACAACATCCTGATGAGCGCGCAGTTCATGACCGAGAAGACCGGCGGCTCGGACGTCTCCAACAGCATGCTGGAAGCGCGCTTCGAGGACGGCGAGTGGCGCCTGCACGGCGAGAAGTGGTTCTGTTCCTGCGCGGATGGCGACGTCGCGCTGCTGCTGGCGCGATGTGCCGACGGCGGACCGGGCAACGCCGGCCTGAGCCTGTTCGCCATGCCGCGGCGGCTCGACGATGGCGCGCGCAACCGCTACCGCATCGTGCGTCTGAAGCCGAAGCTCGGCACCAAGTCGATGGCCTCGGGCGAGATCGTGTTCGACGGCGCCGTGGCCTACATGCTGGGCGAGCCGGGGCGCGGCCTGAAGCACATGATGGATCAGGTGAACCTGTCTCGGCTGTCGCACGGCGTGCGCGCGGCCGGGATGATGCGTCGGTGCCTGAACGAGGCGATGTCGGTCGCCCGCAACCGCATCGCCTTCGGCGAGCGGATCATCGACAAGCCGCTGCTGCGGCGTCAGCTCATGAAGCTGATGATCCCGACCGAGCAGGTGCTGTCGATGGTGCTGATGATCGCGCAGCAGCTCGGTCGCGCCGAGGCCGGCGACCGGCATGCCGACCGGCTCGTCCGGATCCTGACGCCGCTGGTGAAGTTCCGCGCTTGCCGCGACAACATCCGGGCCGCGACCAACGCCATGGAGGTGCGCGGCGGCAACGGCTTCATCGAGGACTGGATCAACGCCAAGCTGGTGCGTGACGCGCACACCGGCGTGCTCTGGGAGGGCACGTCGAACATCAACGCGCTCGACATCACCAGCCGCGCCATCGCCAAGGTGGGCGCGCATCGCGACCTCGGCGACGAGTTACGCGACCAGTTGCAGAAGGAGCCCGGCCTGCCCGGTCAGTTCCGCGGCGAGTTGGCCAGCACGGTCGACCTGGCCGTGGCCTTCGCGGAGGAGATCGCGACGTCGGGGAACGAGTCGCTGGCGCGCAAGGCGTCAAACGCGCTCTACAACATCACGTCGGCGGTACTGATGGCGCGCGAGGGCGCGGCGCTGGGCCGGGAAGGCGGCGATGCCCGCCGGATGCTGCTGGCCCGCATGGTGCTGGACCACCGGCTGGCGCCGCAGGACCCGCTCGGCCACAGCACCGACACCGCCGGCATGGTCACGGCGCTGCTGGACGAAACCCCGGTCAGCCTGGAACGCGCGAACGCGCTGCTGGCGAGTTAGCCCTTCAGCTTCTTGGCGGCGTCCTTGGCGAAGTAGGTGAGGATGCCGTCGGCGCCGGCGCGCTTGAACGCGAGCAGGGCCTCCAGCATCACCCGGTCGCCATCGATCCAGCCGTTCGCGGCCGCGCCGGTCAGCATCGAGTACTCGCCGCTGACCTGGTAGGCGAAGGTGGGGACGCCGAAGGTGTCCTTCACCCGCTGCACGATGTCGAGATAGGCAAGGCCCGGCTTGACCATCACCATGTCGGCGCCCTCGTCGATGTCGAGGCCGACTTCGCGCAGCGCCTCGTCGGAATTCGCCGGGTCCATCTGGTAGGTCTTCTTGTCGGCCTTGCCGAGGTTGGAGGCCGAGCCGATGGCGTCGCGGAAAGGCGCGTAGAAGGCCGAGGCGTACTTCGCCGCGTAGCTCATGATCCGCACGTCGTCGAACCCGGCGGCGTCGAGCCCGTCGCGGATGGCGC
>CAZVLI010000637.1:0-3049 GCA_964627965.1 uncultured Rhodospirillales bacterium | reverse complement strand
GTCAGCAGCATGTACGCGCCGGCGGCCAGGAGCGCGGCAACCGCCGCCCATTTCTTGATCGGCCAGCGCACCGCGACCGCCGGCCACAAGGCAAGGCCGGCCCGGACGACGAAGAACACCACGCCGGAGAACAAACCGATGTGCAGTCCGGAAATCGCCAGCAGGTGCGCCAGCCCGGAATCGCGCATCGCGTTGAGGTGATCCTCGCCGATGGCGCCGCGGTCGCCGGTCATCAGCGCGGCGGCCAGTGCGCCGGCATCGCCGGGCAGTGCCGCCCTCACCCTCTCTCCGATGGCCAAACGCAGCGCGGCCAAGTCGAGACCTGAAGGCGCTACGCCCTGCACGCGCACCGGCCCGACGGCGTAGCCGACCGCACCCAGCCGCTGAAACCAGGCCTGGCGGGCGAAGTTGAAGGCGCCGGGCGCGGCCGGCTGCGGTGGTGGCTGCAAGACGGCACGAACGCGGATACGCGCACCCACCGGCGGCGCATCGCCACGAGTTGTCAGGCGCGCCCGTTCCGGCACCGTCTTAAACCGGCCGATGCCGAGTTCGTCCAGCACCACACGCCATCCGTTGCCGCGCCGCTCGACGGTGACGACGCGGCCATCGACCATGCGCGGCCCAACCCGCTTCTCCAGCACTGGCCCCGCCACGACATCGCTGCGCATCTTGGCGATCCCAGCCCCGGCGGCAACCACGGCCACCGCCAGCGCGAGCAGTATGAACCCGCGCCAACGCCGCAGTGCCAAGGCCGCCAGCGACGCGCTCACGGCAGGTATGAGAAAGGTCGCCAGGGAAGGCTCGGCCGGCAGCGCGAAGTAGCCGGCGATCCCGGTGCCGAGCAGGATCGGCAGCACGACGATGGCGGCGACCGAGGGCAGCGCCGCGTCCGCTTTCCATGCCTGCCACCTAGCCTCCGCCAGCGCCATTCCCGCTCCTACGTTTTGCCCCGACGATATGGTAGACAAGCGCCCCGGCGTCCGCAGCCATAAGGGTTTACTTAGTATCGTGACCGTCGTTACCCGTTTCGCCCCCTCACCGACCGGTTTCCTGCACATCGGCGGCGCCCGCACGGCGCTGTTCAACTGGCTGTACGCCCGCAAGCACGGCGGCCAGTTCCGCCTGCGCATCGAGGACACCGACCGCGCGCGCTCGACCCAGGAGGCGACCGACGCGATCTACGACGGCCTGCGCTGGCTCGGGCTGGACTGGGATGGCGAGACCGTCTCGCAGGCCGCCGGCGGCGAACGCCATGCCGAGGTCGCGCGAGAGATGCTGGCCAACGGTCACGCCTACTACTGCTACTGCTCGCCGGAGGAACTGACGGCGATGCGCGAGAAGGCCAAGGCCGAGAAGCGCCCGATGCGCTACGACGGCACCTGGCGCGACCGCGACCCATCCGAAGCGCCGGCCGGCGTCAATCCGGTGATCCGCCTGAAGGCGCCGCAGGAAGGCGAGACCGTCATCGAGGACCTCGTCCAGGGCCGTGTCGTGGTGCAGAACAGCGAACTGGACGACATGGTCCTGCTGCGCGCCGACGGCACTGCGACCTACATGCTGGCGGTGGTGGTCGACGATCACGACATGGGCATCACCCACGTCATTCGGGGCGACGACCACCTCAACAACGCCTTCCGCCAGGCACAGGTGTTCAAGGCGATGGGCTGGGCCTTGCCGGCCTTCGCGCATATCCCGCTGATCCACGGGCCGGACGGCGCCAAGATGTCCAAGCGCCACGGCGCGCTCGGCGGCGATGCCTACCGAGACATGGGCTACCTGCCGGGGGCAATGCGCAACTACCTGCTGCGGCTCGGCTGGGGCCATGGCGACGACGAGATCATCTCGACCGAGCAGGCGATCGAGTGGTTCGATATCGCCGACGTGACCAAGGGCGCGGCTCGCTTTGACTTCGACAAGCTGCTGGCGACCAACTACGAGTACCTGCGCAACGCCGACGACGACCGGCTGGTCGAGCTGGTGATCCCGTTCCTGAAGCGCGAGGTCGACGAAGCCGGTAAGGCAGGGCTGCGAGTGGCCATGCCAAGCCTCAAGCAACGCGCGAAGACATTGGTCGAACTTGCTGATAGCGCGGCATTTCTGTTCGATCAACGTCCACTGACGCCGGACGAGAAGGCGGCGAAGCTGCTGGGCGACGAAGGGCGCGCCGTGCTCCGTCAGGTGCGCGACGCGCTGGGCCAGGTGAACGACTGGCAGGCCGAACCGCTGGAGGTCGCCACCAAGGCCGTCGCGGAGACCGCAGGGCTCAAGCTCGGCAAGGTGGCACAGCCGCTGCGCGCCGCGCTGACCGGGCGGACCACGTCGCCCGGCATCTACGACGTGCTGGTGTCGCTCGGCCGCGAGGAGTCGCTGGGCCGGCTCGACGACGCGCTGTCCTGAGCACCCAGGCGCAGCACGTCGATCAGGCGGTGCACCGTCAGCACTTCGTCGAGCAACGCGTGCGCGTCCTCGCGTAGCCGCGCCGTCGAGCGAAACAGCGAACCGGTCGCGAAACCGTCACCTCGGCGCGGCAAGGCCAGCAGGAAGAGATCCTGCGAGAAGGCCGCGTCCAGCTTCTTGCGCCCCGCCGTCGCCGCCAGATGCGCCATCGTGTCGGCGAAATCCGGTGTCACGACGTCGAGCGTGCGCACCGGGTTGCTGCTCCACAGTTCGAGCTGTTCGTTGAAGGCGTCGTGCGGGATGTCGACCCGCTTCAGCTCGCGCACCGGCGCACGTTTCGTCCACGGCCACCACGACCGACGCCGCCCGCGCAGCAGGATCGCCGGATGTACCGTCTCCGGCAGTTCGATCACGAACAGCAGGCCGCGGAAATGACGTTTCGTCGTCGTGCTGCGGCTGCCACCGAAGCTGGACGAACTCGTGCGCCGCGAGCTGACGACCTTGCTCTTCAGGTTCACGTCGGCCATGCGGAACCCGACATCGCGCCAGATGCCCTCGAACACGTCGTCGACCGTCGAGTCGCTGCCAGCGCTGGTGATGACCTGGGCCCGCGCGAACCGGCTCGTCGGAAAGCTCGCGCCGACCTCGTGGA
>CAZVLI010000636.1:0-3052 GCA_964627965.1 uncultured Rhodospirillales bacterium | reverse complement strand
GCCGTTAGCGGCGAATCGGCGCTGACGGATGCGATTGCTGGTGCCGCCCACGCCTGGTTGCTGCTGGCCGAGACCGAGTTCCGTCATCAGGTCGAGATCGACATCGCGCCGTTCAAGGGCCTGCTGCTCGGCCTGTTCTTCATCACCGTCGGCATGACCATCGACCTGGCGGTGGTGGCCAGCCAGGTCGGCCTGCTGGTCGCTGGCGTGGCGCTGCTGATGGTGCTCAAGGCCGCCATCGTCGCCGCGCTCGCGGCGGTGCTGCGACTGCCGCCCACAGCGATGTTGCGCAGCGCGGTATTGCTGGCTCAGGGCGGCGAGTTTGGGTTCGTCGTCTTCGGCCTCGCGGTCGGCAGCGACCTGTTGCCGGGTTCGGTGGCGCAACTGCTGATTGCCGGCGTCGTGCTGTCGATGGCGCTGACGCCCCTGCTGCACGCCGCGACGGAGCGTCTGGCCGTGCGGCTCGCCGCGCGCCGGCCGCCGGAAACCGACCGCCTGGCGACCGTCGCCGCCGAATTGCACGACCATGTGGTGATCGCCGGCTTCGGCCGGGTGGGCCAGACCGTCGCCACGCTGCTCGGCAACCAGGGCATCCCCTTCGTGGCGTTGGACCTCGACGCGCGCAGCGTACGCGACGGCGTGGCGCGCGGCCTGCCGGTCTTCTTCGGCGACAGCCGGCGGCCGGAGATCCTGCACGCCGCGGCCATCGAACGCGCCAGCGCGGCGGTGGTCACCCTCGACAACCCGACCGCCGCGATCCACTTGCTGAGCGAGTTGCGCAGCGTGGCGCCTGAACTGCCCGTGATCGTCCGTGCCCGCGACCGTGCCCACGCGGACCGGCTGGAGGCCGCCGGCGCCACGGTCGTGGTGCCGGAGATGCTGGAAGCCAGCCTGCAACTGTCGGCGCTCGTGCTAGAATCCACCGGCATGTCGGCGGCGGACGCGGCCGGTGTCGTCGCCGGCGTCCGCGCCGAGCACTATTCGCCCATCGAGGGCACGCCGCTGGTCGACAAGCCAGCCGCCGGGGAGGCGAAACGCGATGGTTAGCACCGCGATCAAATGGTTGGGCCTGCTGATCCTGGCACTCGTCCTGCTCTGGGTGATCGGCGTCGCGGTACTGGGCCATGCCGGTCTGCTGGCGCTGCTGTTCGGCGCGCCGGACC
The DNA here is from genome assembly GCA_964627965.1 of uncultured Rhodospirillales bacterium. Taxonomy (GTDB): domain Bacteria; phylum Pseudomonadota; class Alphaproteobacteria; genus JAVKFY01. The sequence goes on along the minus strand of CAZVLI010000636.1, from coordinate 1,889 downwards.
GGCCGCGGATCGACTTCGCGACGCTGCAGAAGACCGACCGGCCGAACCAGTATCTGGTCTGCCCACGCGACCTCTGCGCCGCCACGCCGGATCGCGACGCACCCGTCTATGCCGTGCCGCCGAGCGTGTTGCGCGACGCCCTGCTGGCCGCCGTCGCCAGCGAGCCGCGCGTCCGGTTGCTCGCCGCCGACGCCGAGGCCGGCTACTACGAGTTCGAGCAGACCAGCCGCTTCATGGGATACCCGGACACCGTCACGGTGCAGATCTTCGACCGCGGCGACGACGCCTCGACGCTGGCGGTCTACAGCCGCGCGCACTACGGCTATCGCGATTTCGGCGTGAACAAGGCCCGCGTCGATGCCTGGCTGGCCAAGCTGGACCTGCCGGAAGCGTCCTAGCGGTCCGGCGGGCCTTTCAACTCGACCGTGTTGCCCTCCGGGTCGGTGCAGTAGATCGACGGGCCGTCGCCCTCCGCGCCAAAACGCGTCTCGACCGGGCCGTGCTCGACGCCCAGCGCGTCGAGATGCGCGAAGATCGCGTCGGCATCGAACGGATGTATGCGCAGGCAGAAGTGATCGAGGTTGCGGCCCTCCCGGCCCGGCGCGGCGCCGCCCTTCTTGCCGAGCTCGCCATCGACCGGCACCAGGTCGAGCATCGCGGCGCCGGCACGAAGCTGGTACAGGCCGAGTTCCTCACGGATGCGCACCGGCTCGCAGCCCAGCACCTTGCCGTACCAGTCCATCATCGTCGCGACGTCGACGACGCGCAGCACGAGGTGGTCGATCTCGCGAATCTTGATGCTCATGTCGCCCCGCTCATCTTGCGCACGAGATCGACATTGAAGACCGACTGCATGGCCACGTCCATGGTCGGGTTGCGGCGCAGCAGCGCGCGCAAGCCCTTCTGCGGCCACACCAGATAGCGCGTCGGGCGCTCGGTGGTCACGGTGGCGTTGGCGGCGCTGCCTTGGATGAACGACATCTCGCCGATGAGCATGCCGTCGCGGCCGCGCGCGACCTCCGCGCCATCGCGCTCCACCCTTACCTCGCCGTTGTAGATCAGCGCCAGCTCGTCCTGCCGCTCGTCCTGGCGCGCCAGAACCTGGCCCGGCTCGGCCGAACGCCACTCGGCGATGCGCAGCATCTTCATGAACTCGACCGGCGCGAAGTTGCGGAACACCGTCTGGGCCAGTTCCCGTTCCTCGTCGGTGAAGCTCACCTGCCGCCGCTCGCGCAGCAGGCTGAAGATGCGGAACAGGTTGAGCGCCATGAACACGCACAGCCAGAAGATCACCAGCCACAGCGGTCCGGCCGGGATGAAGTAGTTGTAGGCCACGCCGACCACGCCGGAGGCGGTCGCCAGCGCCCGCAACAGCAGCATGTCCTTCACGTAGAAGGAGAACGCGGTCAGTCCGAACGACAGGTGGCCGATCATGTCCAGCAACGTCAGCGTCATCGCCCCACTCCTCCGGCCGGCGGCGCGCCGGCGCACCGGACTATGCCCGATTCGGCCGGCTTGGTGGCCCTGTCTGGCCCGTGATAAACAGCCTCGACGTCCTTCGGGGACGCTGGAGACATATCGATGAACCTGCACCGCGCGCCGCCGCGACGCGGGCATCGAGGCGGCAGAGCAGGAACGAGACGATGCAGGACATCCACCACTTCATCGATGGCAAGACCGTCGCCGGCCAGAGCGGCCGCTTTGGCCCGGTATTCAACGCCACCACCGGCGAACAATACGCCCAGGTCGCGCTGGGCAGCGCCGACGAGGTCAAGGCCGCCATCGCCTCGGCGCAGGCCGCCTTCCCCGGCTGGGCGGAGACCAGCCCGGTCGCCCGCGCCCGCGTGATGTTCCGCCTGCGGGCGCTGATGGAGGACCGGTTCGAGGAG
>CAZVLI010000635.1:0-3053 GCA_964627965.1 uncultured Rhodospirillales bacterium | reverse complement strand
TATGTACGGCCTGGCGGTTCCGGTCGAGCGCATCGCCGTCACCACCGGCTCGTCCGGCGCGTTCATGCTGGCCTTCCTGGCCTCGTTCGACCCGGGCGACAAGGTGGCGATCCTGCGGCCGGGCTATCCGTGTTACCGCCACATCCTGTCGACCCTGCAGTGCGAGGTGGTGGAGGTGCCGGTCGGCGCCGAGACCGGGTTCCAGCCGACGCTCGACATGCTGGATGCCGCCGGTGGGGCGGATCTGGCCGGCCTGCTGATCGCCTCGCCGGCGAACCCGACCGGCTCGATGCTGAGCCGAGCGCAGCTTGCCGAGATCGTCGGCTACTGCCGAGACAGGGGCATCCGCTTCATCTCCGACGAGATCTACCATGGCATCACGTTCGGCGAGCCGGCGGTGACCGCGGCCGAGCTCGACGACCATGTGATCGTCATCAACAGCTTCTCCAAGTACTACTCGATGACCGGCTGGCGGCTCGGCTGGATGGTCCTGCCCGACGAGCTGATATCCCCGGTGGAGCGGCTGGCGCAGAACCTGTTCATCTCGCCGCCCGGCATTTCGCAGGCCGCCGGCGTTGCCGCGATGGACTGTCACGAGGAAGTCGAGGCCAACGTCGCGCGCTACGCCGCCAACCGCGAACTGTTGCTGCGTGAGCTGCCGAAGGCCGGCCTGCACAAGCTGGCGCCGGCCGATGGCGCCTTCTACATCTACGCCGACGTGCGTCACCTGACCAACGACTCCGGCGCGTTCTGCAAGGAGATGCTGAAGGTGACCGGCGTCGCGGCCACGCCGGGCCTGGACTTCGACCAGGTCGACGGCGGCGGCTACGTGCGCTTCTCGTTCGCCGGCTCGACTCCCGACATGGCCGCGGCGGCCGACGCCTTGAAGGACTGGCTGCGCTAACCGGATGCGAAGACGGCCGGGAGTGACCCGGCCGCTTCGAAGGTTCGTCTGGTTGGGCTCTGCCTAGAAGATGCGCCGCTGCCACCAGCCGCGACGCTTGGGCTGATCCTCGGCCGGCGTTTCGGCGACTACGGCGATCCCGGTGTCGGGAACCACGGTGGTCTCCACCGGGCCATCTTCCGCTTCCGCCTCAGCCGGTTCTTCGCTGTCGGCGCTGCCGTTTCCGTTGCCGGCCGCCGCCACGGGCTCCGCTTCGGGCTCGCTCTCGGTCACAGGCTCTGGTTCGGGCTCGGGCGCCGTTTCGACCTCGGGCTCGGCCTCGGCAACGGGCTCCGGCGTCACCTCTTCCTCGGGCTCGACTTCAGGTGCGGCGACGGCGGCCGGCTCGTCGGCGGCATCCGCCGCTTCGGCTTCCGGCTCAGGTGCGGCCGATGCCGGCGCCTCGTAGGCACCGGGCGTGGTGTCGATCTCGCCGAACTCGTCGACCGGCAACGCCGCGACCGCAGCCGGGGCGGCTTCGTCGCTCGCCTCGGTGGCCTCGGCCGTCTCCGTGCTCTCGGTCTCTTCCTCGCTGCGCCGGCGACGACCGCCGCGACGGCCGCGACGACGGCGGCCGCGACGCGGCTCGTCCTCGCCGTCACCAGCCGCTTCCGCGGCCTCGGCCGGTGCTTCGCTTTCCTCCGCGTCGCTGTCGGCGGCCTCGGCCGCCTCGCTCTGCGTCTCGGCGTCGGACTCGTCCGACTTGCGGCGGCGGCGACGACGGCGGCGCTTGCGCTTACCATCGCCGTCCTCGGCCGCTTCCGCTTCGGCGGTCTCCGCGCTCTCCGCCGCGGCGTCGGCGGCGGCATCGGACTCGAGCAGCGCGGCAGCCTGTGCGTCGGCCTCGCTGCGCCGCTTCGCCGCCTCGTCGGCCGACAGCGCGACGTCGATGTCGATCTTGTAGTCCGGCGGCACCATGTCTGGCTCGGCCTCGATCGTCACCGGCATCTTGTAGCGCTCCTCGATCTCGATGACCGTCGAACGCTTCTGGTTCAGCAGGTAGAGCGCCACCACCGTCGGCACCTTCACCGTGATCTTGGCGGCGCGGCAGCGCAGGCCCTCTTCCTCGATGGCCCGCAGCACGTGCAGCACGGTCGACTCGGTGGAGCGCACGAAGCCGGTGCCGGCGCAGATCTGGCACGGCACCATCGATGCCTCGAACAGGCTCGGGCGCAGCCGTTGCCGCGACATCTCCAGCAGGCCGAAGCCGCTGATCCGGCCGACCTGGATGCGTGCCCGGTCGAGCTTCAGCGACTCCTTCATCTTGCGCTCGACCGCCCGGTTGTTCCGGTTCTCCTCCATGTCGATGAAGTCGATGACGATCAGGCCGGCGAGGTCGCGCAGACGCAACTGGCGGGCGACCTCCTCGGCCGCCTCCAGGTTGGTCTTGAGCGCCGTTTCCTCGATGTTGTGCTCGCGCGTGGAGCGCCCGGAGTTGACGTCGACCGCGACCAGCGCCTCGGTCGGGTTCAGCACGATGTAGCCGCCGGACCGCAACTGCACGGTGTTGGCGTGCATCGAATCGAGTTGCTGCTCGACGTGGTGGCGATGGAACAGTGGCACCTCGCCACGATAGGGCTGTACCTTCTTGGCATGGCTCGCCAGCATCATGCGCATGAAGTCCTTGGCGATGCGGTAGCCCTCATCGCCCTCGACCAGCACCTCGTCGATGTCCTTGGTGTAGAGGTCGCGGATCGCACGCTTGATCAGGTTGGCCTCTTCGTAGACCAGTTCCGGCGCGCTCGACTGCAAGGTCAACTCGCGCACGTTGTCCCAGACCCGCATCAGGTACTCGAAGTCGCGCTTGATCTCCGATTTGGTGCGGTTCATGCCGGCGGTACGGACGATGACGCCCATGCCCTCGGCGACCTCCAGGTCGGAGACGATGGACTTCAGCTTCTTGCGTGCCGTGGCGTTGGCGATCTTGCGGGAGATCCCGCCGCCGCGCGCCGTGTTCGGCATCAGCACGCAGTAACGGCCGGCGAGCGACAGATAGGTCGTCAGCGCCGCGCCCTTGTTGCCGCGCTCTTCCTTGACGACCTGGACCAGCATGATTTGGCGGCGCTTGATGACCTCCTGGATCTTGTAGCGTCGCGCCCGCCGGGACGAC
>CAZVLI010000634.1:0-3056 GCA_964627965.1 uncultured Rhodospirillales bacterium | reverse complement strand
TGCAGGTCCAGGCCCTTGGCGTCGGCGTCCTTGCGCACGAGCGTCAGCACCTCGTCGACTAGTTCCGGCACGACGATGTGTTCCTCATGCAGTTCCAGCCGGCCGGCCTCGATCCGCGCGATGTCGAGCAGGTCGGAAATCAGCGACAGCAAATGCCGGCCGCTGTTGTGAATGTCGCTGGCGTAATCGCGGTAGAGCGCGGTGCCGACGGGGCCCAGCAGCTCGTTCTCGATGACTTCCGAGAAGCCCATGATGGCGTTGAGCGGCGTGCGCAGCTCGTGGCTCATGGCGGCCAGGAAGTCGGACTTGGCGCGGCTGGCGCGCTCCGCCTCGGCGATCGCGGCGCGCAGTTCGTCCTCGCCACGCTTGTAGGCGGTGATGTCAACCATCGCGGCCAGCACCGCCTGCTCACCGCGCCAGGGGAGCAGCGAGGCGATCGAGATCACCCAGACCTCGTCGCCGTCGGCCCGGCGCATCTGCGTCTCGTAGCGCGGCGGCGCGCCCTGGCCCTGCAGCCGCCGTTGCATCAGCGCGCGCAAACGGTCGCGTTCGGTCGGCACGAAGAGATCGAAGATGTTGGCGTTGTTGGCCAGCAGTTCCGCCGCATTGGCGTAGCCCAGCATCTCCGCCATCGCTTCGTTGACGTGCAGCAGCGGGCCGCCACGGTGCACCATCATCGGGATGGTGGAGCCGGCGACCATCTCGACGACGGGCTGGGCGCCGTTGCCGCCGTTGCCGACCTCGTTGCTCGCGGCGCCCTGGCTGGCCGCCCGGGTGCTGCCCCGATAGCCGACGAAACCGCCATCGTCGTCGTACATCGGCTGGCCGGCCGAAATCAGTGGCGCGCCATCGGCCCCCGGGTGGTGGAAATCCGAGAACGGCCTGCGGGCCTCCACATCCTGCCGGTAGATCGTCCAGACCGCCTCGTCCGGATCCTGCGCCAGCTCCCACGGCCGGGCGCCGAGATAGCGCTGGCGCGGCAGCACCACGATCCGCTCCGCGGAAGGCGAAACGTAGGTGAAGCGATGCTCCTGGTCGGTTTCCCAGTACCAGGCCTCCAGCAGCGCGTCGAAGGCACGGAAGCGATCGGCCTGGCGGTGCAGTCGCTGTTGCTCGCGGCGCTGTTCGCTGACGTCACGGACGAAGCCCTCGATGACGTGGCCGCCGTCCGGCGACGGTCGGCGCAGCACATCCTCGGCGACCCACAGCATGTCGCCCCGGGCCAGCCGGCGCACCTCGACCACCCGGTCGAGCACCTTCTCGCGCCGCTGCAGGTCGTGGCGCAGGGCGGCGCATTGCACCGGATCGACATACCAGGCGCGATCCAGGTTGATATCCTGCGCCAGCAGCCGGGCAACGGAGTCGTAGCCGAGCAACTGCGCGAAGGCCGTGTTGGCCGCGAGCAGGCGCCCGTCCTCGGCACACCGGTAGTAACCGTAGGGGACGTCAGGTATCGCCGACGGTTCCGTCAGCGGCATGGCGGCAAGATCGCTCAAAGCAGTCCTTTTCGGACGCGCCGGTCGCCGGCCGTCAACGCCAGCACGCCATCGCTCCTTAGATCACCCAGATGTTATGATGAAATGGTTAACACCGAGAAACCATAACGGCGAGGGACGATGCGCATCGCTTCGGTTGAGACATTCCTGGTTTCGATCCCCTACACCACCGGCCCGACCCGGGGCTGGCAAGGCTGGACGCACCTGAACACGGTGCTGGTACGGATCGAAACCGACGAGGGCCTGGTCGGATGGGGCGACGCCTTCGGCTACCACGCGGCCCGAGCCACCAAGGCGGCGGTCGATCATATCGTGGCGCCGCTGCTGATCGGCCGTGATGCGACCGACATAGCCCGAATCAGCTATGAGCTGCAGCAGCAAACCCATCTGCTCGGCCGCTACGGGATCACCACCTTCGCCATCTCCGGCGTCGACATCGCGCTGTGGGACCTGGCGGGCAAGGCCGCCGGCAAGCCGCTGGCGCACCTCCTGGGCGGCTCCACCGACCGCACCTTCCAGGCCTATGCCAGTTTCGCGCGCTACGACGAGCCGGAGGTGGTGGCCGAGCGGGTCGATGCGGCGGTCAAGGAAGGCTACCGCTACGTCAAGCTGCACGAAGTCACCTACGAGACGGCGAAGGCGGCGCGCGAGGCCGGCGGCGAGGACACCGCGCTGATGGTCGACACCAACTGCCCCTGGACCGAGCGGCAGGCGGCGGCGATGGCGCGCCGCTTCAAACCGCTCAATCTGTACTGGCTGGAGGAGCCGATCTTCCCGCCGGAGGACTTCGCCGCCCTGGCGCGGGTGCGCGCCGCCGAGGGCGTGCCGCTGGCCGCCGGCGAGAATGCCTGCACGTCGTTCGAGTTCGCGGCCATGTTCCGCGCCGGCGCGGTCGACTACGCGCAGCCGTCGGTGACCAAGGTCGGCGGCGTCAGCGAGTTCCGTAAGATCATCACGCTGGCCGACCACAGCCCGTCGACCATCGTGCCGCATGCGCCGTATTTCGGGCCCGGCTTCCTGGCGACGCTGCACCTGCTGGCAGCGATGCCGAACGACAGTCTGGTCGAACGGCTCTACGTGGAGCCCGAGGCGCAGTACTTCGCCGGCGCCGTCGATCCGGTCGCCGGCAACTTCGCGGTGCCAGACGGTCCGGGTCTCGGTATCGATCCCGATCCGAACGTGATCAAGGACTATCTGGTCGCCGACGCCTGAGCCGACGACCGACAGAGGGGGACAAGACCATGCTGCATCGGCTGCTCACAACGCTGGTCGCCGGCCTGACGCTGCTTGCCGGCGTCGCGCTGGCCGACGCCCGGCTGACCATCGTGCACGTCAACGACATCGACCAGATGAGCGAGGTCCGCGGCGCCGGCGGCACCGCTCGCCTCGCCGCCGTGGTGAAGGGCGAGCGCGCCCGCGCCGAACATGTGCTGGTGACCCACGGAGGCGACATGATCTCGCCGTCGCTGCTGTCCGGCTTCGACAAGGGCGCGCATATGGTCGAGCTGATGAACGCCATCGGCCTCGACGTCATGGTGCTCGGCAACCACGAGTTCGACT
>CAZVLI010000633.1:0-3056 GCA_964627965.1 uncultured Rhodospirillales bacterium | reverse complement strand
GGCGAGGCGATCGCGCGGCACGCGCCGGCACCGCTGGCCGACCCGGCCGCGCATCGCGAGATCACCTTCATGCAGGGCAATGCCGCCGCGCTGCCGTTCGAGGACGCCAGTTTCGACATCGCCATGACGATCCTGGCGCTGGAGCAGATGGAGGCCGTGCGCGACCAGGCACTGGCCGAACTGGCGCGTGTCGCGAAGGATCTGGTGGTGATGATCGAGCCCTGGGCCGACCTGAACGGCACCGGCTTCCGTCGCGACCGGATCGTCTCGCACGGCTATTTCAGCGCCGCCGTCGCCGATCTCGGCCGCTTCGGGCTCAGGCCGGTCCACGTCGACCTGACCCTGCCTTCCAAGCTCCAGATGGGCGTCGCCCTGGTGGTCGCGAAGCGGGCCTAGGCCTGCAGCAACCGCCGTAGCAGGCTGATGTCCTCGGCCAGCGAGGAATCGGTCTGCTGCAGCGCCTCGATGCGCTTCACCGCGTGAATGACCGTGGTATGGTCGCGGCCGCCGAACTTGCGGCCGATTTCCGGCAGCGAGCGCGACGTCAGCACCTTCGACAGGTACATCGCCACCTGCCGGGGCCGCGCGATGTTGCGCGCCCGTCGCGGCGAGTGCATGTCGGCCAGCCGGATGTTGTAGTGCTGCGCGACCCGCTTCTGGATCTCGTCGATGGTGATGCGCTTGTCGTTGGCGCGCAGTAGGTCCTGCAGCACGTCCTGCGCCATCTCCATCGTCACCGGCCGCCCGACCAGCTCGGCGAAGGCCACGAGCCGGTTCAACGCGCCTTCGAGCTCCCGGACGTTGGAGGTGATGCGGTCGGCCAGCATGCCGAGCACGCCGTCCTCCATGTCCAGCCCGTCGAGCTGGTCCAGCTTCGACTGCAGGATTCCGAGGCGCAGTTCGTAGTCGGTCTGGTGGATATCCGCGACGAGACCCCAGCCGAGGCGGGAGCGGATGCGCTCCTCGATATTCTCCAGACCCGTGGGCGAGCGGTCGGCGGAGATCACCACCTGCTTGTTGCGGTCCACCAGGTCGTTGAACGTGTGGAAGAACTCCTCCTGGGTGGAGTCCTTGCCGGAGAAGAACTGCACGTCGTCGATCATCAGCACGTCGACGGCGCGGAGCTGCTCCTTGAACGACAGCGCGTCCTTCTCGCGCAGCGCGCGGATGAACAGCAGCATGAACTTCTCGGCCGACAGGTACAGCACGCGGCGATCCGGCGTCTGCTCGCGGATGTGCCAGGCAATGGCGTGCATCAGGTGCGTCTTGCCGAGCCCGACGCCGCCGTGCAGGAACAGCGGGTTGTATTTGACCTTGGTGTTCTCCGCGACGCCGAGCGCAGCGGCATAGGCCAGCTCGTTCGATTTGCCGACGACGAAGCTGTCGAACCGGAAGCGCGGATCGAGCACCGACCTGTCGGCCTCGTTCGCGGCCTCTACCGGGGTCTGCTCGCGCTTGCCGCCGACCTTCACGACCACGCCGGTGAGGCTGTCGTCTTCCGTCGCGGCCAGCGCCCGCATCCGTTCCGCGTAGTGGCTCACCACCCAGTCGCGCATGAACTTGCTCGGCGCGTCGATGCGCAGGGTATCGCGCTCGCGCCCGACCAGCCGTAGCGGCTTGATCCAGCTGTTGTAGGCGCCGTCGCCGATTTCCGAACTTAACCGGGCTTGAATACGCGCCCAGACGGATTCGAGTTGACCGTTCATTACACCGAGCCGAGTTGGTGTGGAGGGGAGTAGGGGTTGTGTGTGACGCGCCGCGGCTAGGACGGGTCGATTTCGGCTCTGCTACTCGTCGGGCCCGTCTTGGCGGGCAGTGTCGCCAGGGTGTCCTTGTGCGCGCCGACCGACGTGTTCTTGATCTTTATTTCGTTCACGGATGCCCCCCCGAACCTGGACACCAAAAGTTTTCGTCTGTTGTCTCGCTTGTCCGCGTACCACTCGGTCTCCGAAAGTAGTGTTACGGCTTTTTACTTGCCGCTACACCTTCATCACAGACAAACTTGTCCCCCCATGCGAAGCGGTCAGGAATCCGCGCCGCGAACAACTTTGCGTTTATTTGTGATGACTTCGACTGTGTTACGTTGAAGCGTGGCGATGACAGTATCGCGACGTTCCCGACTCCGCAACAGGACATGTGGAGAACGGAGGAATTTTCTTGAACCGGAGGTGAAACGATTCCCAAGCTGGGCTTGGGTTTGGTGACGATGCCGCGCGCTGGCCCGCCACCCACAAGGGGTTGCGGGCGGTGCGTCGCGGAGCCACTAGAGCGCGTTTAAGCGCTTGGTCAGACGTGAGATCTTGCGGCTGGCGGTGTTCGCCGGCAGCAGGCCCTTGCCCGCGGCGCGCGCGATCACCGGCACGGCGGCGGCCATCGCGGCCTCGGCCGCGGCCTTGTCGCCACCCTGGAGCGCCTCTTCGGCGCGGCGCAGGTAAGTGCGCAGCTTGGTGCGGCCGGCGCGGTTGCGCTCGGTCCGCTTCAGGGTCTGGCGCCAGCGCTTCTTCGCCGAACGGATATTCGCCATTAACGGTCTCTCTTCACATGGTCCCGGCCGGGAAACCCGGGGCTTATACGCGCGAGGCCCCCGCTGGTCAACCGGCTCGCGACGCGAGCCGGTCGATGATTCGGGCGGTGGCGCTAGCGGTGCTTGAACTGCGGCTCGCGCTTCTCGACGAAGGCCGACATGCCCTCCGTCTTGTCCTCGATGGCGAAGCAGGAGTGGAACAGCCGCCGCTCGAACCGCACACCCTCGGTCAGCGTCGTCTCGTAGGCGCGGTTGACCGACTCCTTCGCGATCATCGCCACCGGGCGCGACAGCTTGGCGATCTTCGCCGCCGTCGCGACGGCATCGTCGAGCAGGTCGTCGACCGGCACCACGCGGCTCACCAGCCCGCTGCGCTCGGCCTCGTCGGCGTCCATCATGCGGCCCGTCAGCACCATCTCCATCGCCTTGGACTTGCCGACGAAGCGGGTCAGGCGCTGGGTGCCGCCGGCGCCGGGAATGACGCCAAGCGTGATCTCAGGCTGGCCGAACTTGGCGTTGTCCGCGCAGATGA
>CAZVLI010000632.1:0-3059 GCA_964627965.1 uncultured Rhodospirillales bacterium | reverse complement strand
CTGTTCGCCGAGCGGGAGGACGCGCAGCTCCCGCCCGCGCTGCTGCTCGGGATCGCCTATGCGGCGACCATCGGCGGCATGGGCACGATCATCGGCACGCCACCGAACGCGCTCTTCGTCGGCTTCATGTCAGAGAGCTACGGCATCGAGATCGGTTTCGCGCAGTGGATGCGGGGCGGGGTGCCGCTGGTCTGCGTGCTGCTGCCGCTGGCCTGGCTGGTGCTGACGCGGGTGTGCTTCCGGCTCGACGGCGACACGGCGCCAGCGGTCGCGTCGGCCATCGCGGCACAGCGCGCCAGCCTCGCCGCCTTCTCGCGGGCCGAGTTGATGGTGGCGATCCTGATGGGGCTGGTCGCGGCGGGCTGGCTGTTCCGGCCGCTTCTCTCCGATGTCCTGCCACTCAGCGACGCCGGCATCGCGATGGCCGGCGCGGCGCTGCTGTTCGTGCTGCCGGCGGACCTGAAGCGCGGCCGCTTCCTGCTCCATTGGGAAGAGGCGATGCAGATCCGATGGGACGTGTTGATCCTGTTCGGCGGCGGCCTGGCGCTGGCGGCGGCGATCGGCGCCTCGGACCTGGCACCGTGGCTCGGCGAACGGTTGGCGGGGCTGGGCGCCCTCCCGACATGGGCGCTGCTGCTGGCGCTCGGCGCGCTGATCGTGCTGGTCGGCGAACTGGCCAGCAATACCGCGATGGCGGCGGTCTTCCTGCCGGTGGCCGGCGCGGCGGCGCTGGCGATGGGCGAACCGGCCGTGACGCTGACCCTGCCGATCGCGCTGTTCGCCACGCTCGGCTTCATGCTGCCTGTGGCGACACCGCCGAACGCAGTGATCTTCGGATCCGGCGCGGTGAAGATGGGCCACATGCTGCGCGCCGGCGCGATCCTGGACGTCGTCGGCATCCTGGTCGTGGCCGTCGGCGTGCTGACGCTGGGCCGCTGGGTGCTAGGCTGAGGCGATGACAGACACCCCTTTCGACCCGGAAGCCTTCCGTCGCTTCGAGCACGATGGCTGGAACGCGCTACACGCCGGCTATCATCAGCACTGGGCGCACCTGACCTCGCAAGTGGCGCCGGCGCTGCTCGACGCGGCCGGCGTCGGCGACGGCACGACGCTTCTCGACGTCGCCAGCGGGCCGGGCTATGTCGCCGGCCAGGCCGCGGCGCGCGGCGCCGATGTCACCGGCCTCGACTTCGCCCCCAACATGGTCGAGCTGGCGACGCGCAACTTCCCCGATGCCCGTTTCCGGCAGGGCGACGCGGAGGCGCTGCCCTTCGACGACGGCAGCTTCGACGCGGTGACGATCAACTTCGGCGTGCTGCACTTTCCCGATGCCGACAAGGCGCTGGCCGAGGCGTTCCGGGTGCTGCGGCCGGGCGGGCGGCTGGCGTTCACCAACTGGGCCAAGACGTCGCGCTCGGCGCTCTACATCTCCGGCAAGGCGATCCAGACCCACGGCTCGCTGGAGGTCGACCTGCCGCCAGGCACGCCGGTCTTCCGCTTCGCCGAGCCGGACGAGTGCAAGCGCACGCTCGCCGGGATCGGCTTCGCCGACGTCGCCTGCGCGACGCACGACCTGATCTGGCGCCTGCCGCGCCCATTCGAACTGATGCAGGCGTTCATGGAGTCGGGCGCGCGCACGGCCGGGCTGCTGAAGGCACAGGATCCGGCCGACCTTCCGGCCATCGCGGCAGCCATGACCGACGCCTGCGCGCCCTACGTCGAGGGCGACGTGGCCCTGCTGCCGATGCCCTGCGTCCTCACTGCCGCCGCGAAACCCTAGATCGTCATCCGCGAATTCGATTGCGTCGACGCACGCCCAGCTATTAAAATAATCATATGGTTTCTTTAAATCACGACGAGGCACCAGCGAGCTGGGCCGAGCTGCTGCGGCCGGAGCGCATACCGGCGGCCGCGGTCCTGCTGGGCGGGGTGCTGCTGCACTCCATGAACGTGCTGCTCGTTGCCACCGTGCTACCGAGCATCGTGCGGGAGATTGGCGGCGCGGCGCAGATCGCCTGGCCGACGACCAGCTTCGTCGCCGCCTCGATCATCGCCTCGTCGTGCACCGGCCTGCTGGTCTCGGTCATCGGCCCGAAGCGATCCTTCACCGCCGGTGCCTTGATCTTCGGCGCCGGGACCCTGGTCTGCGCGCTGGCGCCGAGCATGGCCGCGATCATCGGCGGTCGCTTCGTGCAGGGCTTCGGCGGCGGCCTGCTCACCGCCACCGCCTACGTGCTGGTCCGCAACGTGTTCCCGGAACGGCTATGGCCACGGGTGTTCGCCCTGCTGGCCAGCGTCTGGGGCGTGTCGGTGCTCATCGGGCCGCTGATCGGCGGCGCCTTCGCCGCCTATGCGAGCTGGCGCGGTGCCTTCTACACGCTGAGCGCCACGGCCTTCGCCATCGCGCTGGTGGCCGTGCTGGCCTTCCCGCCGGTACGAACGGAGGACCGCGAGCGGCCGGGCGTACCGGGCCTGCGCATCACCCTCGTCTGCCTGGCGATCGGCGCCCTGTCCGTCGCCGGCGTGGTTGCCGGCCTCGCGGTCAAACTGATGCTGATGGCCGCCGCCGTCGCGGCGGTGGTGGCGATGCTGCGGCTGGATCGGCGGGCGACGCGGCGGATGCTGCCGTCCGATGCATTATCGCCAGGCACGGTGACCGGCGTGGGACTGTGGCTGGCGTTACTGCTGCTGACGGCGTTCACGCCGCTCCAGGTCTACGCGCCAGTGTTCCTCCAGGGGCTGCACGGGCTCGATCCGCTCGCCGCCGGCTACGTCATCGCGGGCGCGTCGCTGACCTGGACACTCGCCGCCATCGCTGTGGCCGGATTCGTCGATGCCTGGCCCGGACGCATGCTGGTGATCGGGCCGCTGACCATGGTCGTTGGGCTGACGGCAACGGCGGTGGCCTTGCCCGGCGATTCCGTCGCCGTGCTGGTCGCGACAATCGCGCTGATCGGCGCCGGCATCGGCGGCTGCTGGGCATTCACGGCGCAACGGATCATGGGCCATGCGCTGCCCGGCGACGAGGACGCCGCGGCGGCGTCGGTGGCGACGATGCA
>CAZVLI010000631.1:0-3063 GCA_964627965.1 uncultured Rhodospirillales bacterium | reverse complement strand
CCGCCCAGACTGGCCAGCCCGCTCATCAGGCCGGAGGCGTTGCCGATGACGAAGGTGCCGACCGAGCCCGGTGCCTTGCTGTAGCGCCAGCCGCTGGCCATTGCCGCGACGGCCGCGAGGATGAACAGCGAGATCGCCCAGCGCAGCGGGCCCGGGTCGGCGTGCAGCAGCAGCCACGCGCCCAGCGGCACGGTCGCGGCGGCGCCGGCGAAGATCAGTAGCACCGGCCGCCACTGCGCCTGCCGTACCGCGCCGATCGCCAGCGGCAGCGAGATCAGCGTGTCGACCAGGAACATCGTCGCCACGGCCAGCGGCGGGCTGTAGAGCGCGCTGGCAACCGGCACGAAGATCATCGCCGCGCCGAAGCCGGAGAAGCCGCGCACCAGCCCGGCGAGCAGCAGCGCCGTGGCGGCCGCCCACAGCCGGGGGTCGGCGAGGTCGGGCAGGATCAGGGCAACTGGCCCTGCATCAGTTGCGGCAGGTCGCCGGTCATCGCCGAGGCGCGACGCTCGAAGAAGGTCTTGGCCGGCTTGATCGCGTTGACGATGCCAAGGCCCAGGTCGCGGGCGATGCGCACCGGGGCGATGTCGTTGGAGAACAGCTTGTTCAGCCCGTCGGTCATCACCAGCATGGTCAGCGCGTCCCAGCGCCGCGCACGCAGGTAACGTCGCAGCATCTGATCGGCGCCGATGTCGAGGCCCAGACGCGCGGCGCCGATCATCTCCTCCACCAGCCAGGCGACATCGCGTAGGCCGAGGTTCAGCCCCTGCCCGGCCAGCGGATGCATCGCGTGGGCCGCATCACCGACCAGCGCCAGGCGCGGCCCGATGTAGGTCTCCGCGTTGTGCAGGCTCAGCGGATAGGCCCAGCGCCGACTGGCCTGAAACAGCTTGCCGAGATGCTCGCCGGCGCGCGCCTGCACTTCGGCCTCGAAAGCCGGCGTGTCGAGCGCGACGAAGTCGGGTGCCACCGACTCGCGCTCGGTCCAGACCATCGAGGAGCGGTTGTCGCGCATCGGCAGCAACGCGAACGGGCCAGACGGCTGGAAGTGTTCCTTGGCGACGCCGTGGTGCGGCAGCTCGTGCGACAGCGTGGCGACGATGGCGGTCTGCGGGTAGCGCCAGGCGACGGAGCGGATGCCGGCTGCCTGACGCAACGCCGAGCCGCGTCCGTCGGCGGCGGCGACCAGCGTGGCGCGCACGGTGCGGCCATCCGACAGGCGCAGTTCGCCGTGTCCCGGGTGGGTCGTCCATTCCTCCACCGCCATGGGCGCCAGCCAGGTCAGGCCGTCGATGGACTCCAGTCCATCCATGAGGGCGCGACGGATGTAGGTGTTCTCGACCATGAAGCCGAAGGGGCGGTCACCGACCTCGGTGTGATCGAAGTGCAGGAACAGTGGCGAGTCGCCATCGGCGACCCGGATGTCGAGGATCGGCTCGGCATGCGGCGCCAGCGCCGGCCACAAGTCGAGCGCGTCGAGCATCGCGTGGCTGCCATAGGCCAGCGAGGTGACGCGGCCGTCGAAATCGGCGTCGGTCACGGCCGCCGGATCGTCGCGGTCGACCACCACCACGTCGAAGCCGACTCGCGCGGCGGCCCGCGCCAGCGTCAGCCCGACCAGCCCGCCGCCCACGATGGCGAGGTCGCAACGGATCGTATCGCTCATGAAAGCAACATCGGTCGCCGACCCTGGCTTGTCCAGGGCGGTATCGGCGCGCCGCTCCCCCGATCGGGGGATACCTGCCACCGCCTCCCGTTTCCTAGCCTCGTGATGCGGTGCCGCTTGTTGCGGTCCGCGCCATGGCCGGTGCCGAAGAACGCGGCGATCCACGTCGCGCGGCGCGCCCCGGTCGGAGGGCACATGGCCGGCGTCGGCACAACCGACTGGCGTGCGGCCGCCACGAGAGGAGGTAGAGCAACATGACTCGTGCTGAGACAAGACGACAACGAACGTGGCTGCAAGGTGGCGCGCTGGCGCTGGCGGCGGCCATCGGCATGCTGGCGGCGGCGCCGGCGGACGCGACGACATGGGTTCGCGGCCGCGGCAATATCCTGCCTGGCGGCCTGATCGACCCGTTGATCATCGTCGGCCCGAACACGCCGACAGTGTCCACCGGCCAGTTCAACGACGGGCAGAAGGGCTTCTTTTCCGAGGTCGATCTCGGCAATGGCCAGATCCGCGCCAGCGCCTTCGTCAACCAGCTGAACGGCGGCGGCGCCGGCTCGGCGGTGGCGAACCCGATCCTGGGCGAGACCGTCACCTTCAACAACGGCGGCGGTGCCTCGACCTGGAACTTCAGCTATGCGCTCGACGGCGTGATCAACACCACCGGCCAGCTCAACGAGACGGTGGACGTCAACGGCCAGACCTTCGACCGCTACTTC
The DNA here is from genome assembly GCA_964627965.1 of uncultured Rhodospirillales bacterium. Lineage (GTDB taxonomy): Bacteria > Pseudomonadota > Alphaproteobacteria > JAVKFY01. Next base: position 678 of record CAZVLI010000631.1, on the reverse strand, counting down.
ACCAACGGCGGTGTGCACATCTTCGAGGGCGGCACGGTGGGACCGTTCGGCACCGCCAACAGCTGGACCGACGCGCTCGGCGATGCGCTGTTCAGCCAGACCTTCGACCTCACGCCCGACGATCTGGACGACCTGAGCGACGTCGCGCTCTCCGGCGTGATCAACGGCAGCCTGGATCTGGCACCCGGCATCAACAGTTTCGACGTGGTGTTGATCCTCGGCATCGGCGGCAACGTGTCGACCAACGAGCCGGGGGCGTCGTTCGACTTCGACTTCACCAACACGGCGACCTTCGGCATCGACTCGCCGGTCGAGTTCACGTCCGACAGCGGCGTGTTCCTGACCGGCCAGAACCGGCTGGCCGACGTGCCGGCACCGGCCACGCTCGGCCTGTTGGGGGTCGGCCTGCTTGGCCTTGCGATCCGGCGGCGCCGCGCCTGATCGCGCGGGTGGCGGCGGACCGATTGCCGCCGCCACCCGCCACGCCTAAGCTCCTGCCATGAGCGAATGGCATCAGATGACCGCGCTGGCGCTGGGCGCCGGTATCGGCAAGGGCGAGATCGATCCGGTCGAGCTCACCGACTATTTCTTCCAGCGTATCGAAACCCACGACAACGATCGGCGGACCTACATCCTGCCGACGCCCGACCGTGCGCGCGCCGAGGCAACCGCGGCGCG
>CAZVLI010000630.1:0-3065 GCA_964627965.1 uncultured Rhodospirillales bacterium | reverse complement strand
CCTTGGCGTCGCCGGAGGGGTAGGCCCAGACCACCAGCTTGTTGATCGGATCGGCCGCGCCGGAGACCCGGTGCGCGTGGCCGGCGTCGAGCCGGGCGAAGAAGTGCTTGTCGACGCGGCCCTGGCCGATCGGCCGGCTGGCGGCGCCGTCGAACACCATGAAGCCGTTCTGGCCGAGGTAGAAGATCGCGCTGCCGACCGGGACCACCGAGCCCGGGCACGGCGTGCCGCGCGACTGCTCCACCAGGTCGAAGCGGAACACGGTCGGCGGGCCCTCGTAGCTCATGCGCCAGATGTCGTGTTCGCGGAACACGGTGCCGACCTCGCCCCCGACGATGCGCTGCACCTGACCGCCCGATCCGAGCAGGTCCTGCTGGTCCGACTGGTTGGTGCCGACGGCCCAGCCTTCGAGATCCTCGAAACCGGACCAGGCGACGCGGTGCGGCACGGCGCCGTCGCTGGCGTCGTAGACGTTGCCGAGCACAACGAAGTTGCGCACCACGGCGATGTGACGGGCGCGCGGCGGCGAGCCGGCAAGGTCGGCGAAGCTGCCGCCACCGAGCGTGGCGACCTGGGGCGCGTCGTCGTAGTTGGTGGCGACCACCTTGTCGCCCCACTGCACGAAGGCCCAGTAGGAGTCGTCGGCGCAACCGTAGGTTGTACCGGACTTGTCGGCGGCCGAGGCGGCGGCGAGCTGGTACAGCTTGTCGGCGGTGCCGGCGAAGGCATAGGTGTTGCCGGCGCTGTCGCGCGCGGTGAAGCCGCCGCGTACCAGGCTGTTCATCAAGGCGGAGAAGGCCGACAGGCCGCGCAACGGCTTGTAACCGCGCGAGGCCGGCAAGCAGTTCAGCGCCACGGTGACACCGGGATTGTTCAGCGCCGGCTGGTCCGGCAACCACTGGCCGAACGGCAGATCGATCAGCATGGCGAGCGGCTCCGATCGCGAAGGCGATGGCTTTCAGACATGGGCAAGGGTTCCCTGCGGTTCGGGCTGAGACGTTCGGTTATGAAGAGCGGCGCTGGCGCCGCGCTGCCGCCTACTTGAGAAGCTCGTCTTCGCGGCGCTCCAGGGCGGACTGGATGGCGGTCTTGGGGACGGTCACGACGTTGGAATGGAAGCCCACGAGTACACCGCCGCCTCTCAGGTAGAAGCAGATGTCCGCGGGCCGCTCACGCAAGTATTTCCACAATGCGGTACAAGACCAAGTTCGACAGGCGCGATTCCACAGAATTACCTGGCGAGTCCAGGCGGTTCGTTCTGAAGTGCCTCCTCAATTACCGTGCGCGGAATTTCGATGACATTCGACTTGTACCGGAAGTCGTAGCTCGCACCTTCCAGGTGGAAACAGACGTCCTCGGGTTCCTTCCGCAGATCGAAACTCAGGTATTGCGGGTACCAGGTAGGACGCCATTTCGGGCGCCGTATCGGATCCTCGTATCGCTGTGCGAAAATGTACGTAAGGTAGTGGTATGGCCTGTTCTGCTTGAGGCGTTTCATTTCCCGCAAGAGGCGCTCGTCATATTTGTCGACCTCGAAATCGCGCCAGTAGAAGAAGATATTCGTCAGCCTTACCGGGTCGAATGGGCGATCGCAGAAGTAGGCCTTCATGTGCATACGCGCCTGAAGAACCTTGGCAAACTCGGGCAAATTGTACGCACTGGAGAACGTCACCTTGAGCACACGCTGCTCGCGCATGACAACTTCCTTATCGTCCTCATATCTTATCCAATCGGAAAGAGGTGGGAAGTAAGGCAGCCCATAGTAGTCGGTCGTCTCAACCGAAACCAGCTCAAGGTTTGCGGGTGTCCGAACCGTACACCCGACGATCAGCGGTGCAACCAACAACACCAGGCGGCCGGCTGTAAATAGCCTCAACCGCACCATCATGTCGCTATGTCCACGAACTTTCCCTTGCCGTCTTTCGGAGAAAACTTGTCGCAATCGATACATGATCATGCGGTGACATGATCTGTGTGGCATAGGCATTAGGTCCATTGCCCCACCTCCCTCCGAGTAAAGCAATCTTGTCCGCGACCGCGCCATTGCTAGTCGAAAGATAGTTCACCCAACGGCCGGCATTCCGCTTCACTGCCGCGAAATCAGGTGGGAAACGGCTAACCGGGTCAATGGTATAGAGAGAAACACCTTTGCCATGTCCTTTGGCAATCTGCGTGGCCGCCGTATCGGCCCCGTAGCTGTGGGCATAGACAGCCTCGACGTTACCAGCGTTCGCGTCGAGATACTCTGCCAATTCGGCGCCCTGCGACTCGCTGAAGTAGACAGCTGGTTGCTCGGCTGCCACGAAACTCTGAAAGGCCTTAAACACGGGTGCGTCGCCGAGTTCGCCGAGCGCCCCGCCAACGAATACGACGGTGCCCGGCCCCTTCAATCCCTCATACCTCGGCTGTTTCTCGTGCTCAGTGAACGCCTCGTGTTGGGTCGCCAACCGGGTCGGCGCCGTCGGCGTTGTCTGCGGTTGGAGTGAGCCCGGGCTGTATGCGGCACGCTGGAAGCCAGGTGCTGGCCGGTTGGCTGGCACCGGAGCTGCTGGACTGGCGGTCCCGCTCCGGCGCATGCGTTCCGCCAGCCAATCCGCGGCGATGCGGATCCGGGTCCACGTGCTGGCGCCCTCGGGAAAATCGGGTTCGTCGGGCAGGAACGCGTCGACAGGTATCGTGCCGCTCTCCTCTCGTGGAAGTTGTAGCAGGTCGCGCAAATGTTCGCAATTCGTTCTATCTGGCCTCAGGCACTCAACGTGACTTCGACGTTCAGCGTGTCGCCGTTGGCGACGGTGCGGTCGGCGTCGAGGTCGCCCTCGCTGTAGAGGATGCCGGCGGTGCCGGTCGCGGCCGAGCAGACGAAGGCGCCACCCACCGTGCCTGACCCACTGATCGAGAAGCTGACGTCGGACGAGCTGACGAGGGTCTGCGACGACGGCTCGCCAAAGCTGATGGCCTGGCGATTGCCGGTGTAGCTGGTGAACTCGGTCCAGCCAGCGTGGCTCGCCAGGGTATCGGCGGCGGCGAAGCTGGGCGACGCGCCGGACACCAGGCCGAGATACCAG
>CAZVLI010000629.1:0-3071 GCA_964627965.1 uncultured Rhodospirillales bacterium | reverse complement strand
GGAAGGTCTCGGCGCCGATGAAGTGGATCGCCTTGGGCTGCTTGTCGCCGGCCAGCGCCTGACGGCAGGCGGCGTAGAGCTCGTCCTCGGCCAGCGACTTGTCCTTGCGCGCGATGAAGGCGACCGGCACCTCGCCCCAGCGGTCGTCCTGGCGCCGCACCACGGCGGCATCGGCGACCTGCTCGTGCGCCAGCAGGATGCGTTCGATCTCGGCCGGGTAGATGTTCTCGCCGCCCGACTTGATCATGTACTTGGCGCGATCGACGAACTGATAGCGGCCGTCCGGCAGGCGCACGAACATGTCGCCCATGTGGAACCAGCCGTCGCGGAAGTCCTTCTCGTTCGCCTCCGGGTTGCGCCAGTAGCCGGAGAACAGGGTCGGCCCGCGCAGCAGGATCTCACCCGGCGTGCCGTCCGGCACGTCATTGCCGTCCTCATCGACCAGCCGCAGTTCGACGAAGTTGGAACGCGTCTTGGCCAGCGTCTCCGGGATCGTGCCCGGCGGGATCAGCGACGAGGTGCAGGGCGGCGTGCCTGTCTCGGTCGCGCCGAAGGTGTTCACGTAGGGCGCGTCGAGTAGCCGCGTGACCTCGGCGAGCTGGTGGGCCGGGACCAGATCCGCCATGGCGCCGCAGGCCCCCACGTGGCACGGCTTGATGTTGCGCGTCTGCATGCCCTCGATGATGCGGTCGATCATGCCGGGCATCAGCACCAGCCAGGCCAGCCGCTCGGTCTCGATCAAGTGCAGCATCGCGTCCAGGTCGAAGCCGTCCAGCACCACGACCTTGCCGCCGGTCATCAAGGTCGCCAGCGATATGTCGGACGCGCCCATGTGGTAGAGCGGCGGCCAGGCGACACAGGTGTCGCCGGGCGTGATCGGCAGGTCGATATGCATCAGCATCGCGCGCGCCACTTCGGCGCGATGGCTGACCGTGGCGCCTTTCGGCAGGCCCGTCGTGCCCGACGTGTAGAGGATCACCAGGCCAGTCTCGGGATCGACCTCGACGTCCGGCTCGGCATCGGAGGCCTCGGCCAGCGCCGCCTCCCAGGCATCGCCGAGGCTCAGCATCGGCAGGCCGTGCGTGTCGATCTGTTCGAGCAGACCGCTGTGGCGGGGCGAGACAATGATCAGGCTCGGCTCCACCAGGTCGAGGCAATGCTGCACCTCGGCCGGCGCCAGGCGCCAGTTCTGGCACGCCAGGATCACGCCCAGCTTGGCACAGGCGAGCTTGATCTCCAGGTACTCGGCGCAGTTCTCGGCCAGCAGCGCCACGCGCTCGCCGGACTTCAGTCCATGGCCCGCGATCACCGCGGCGGTGCGGTTCACCCGGTCGTTAAGCTGCGCGTAGCTCAGTTCCTTGTCGCCGCCCTGCAGCGCGGGCCGGTCCGGATGGCTGGCGACACGGTCGCGGAACAGGCTGCCGACGGTGGCGCGGCCGGCGCGGGAAACGAGAACGGACGGATCGGTCATGACGTGTGCTTCTCCCTGTGCCGGCAGCATAGCCACGCCTCCCGGCGGCGCCTAGAATATCGGCTCCCACCCACAAAGAACGCCATCATCCCATGCCGAACGCCCGCCTGACCTGTTTCCTGCCCCTGCCCGCACATACCGCCCAGACCCTGATGGAAGAAGCCGAGGGGATCGACCTCGCGGTGCTCACCCACGACATGGACGAGGCAGCGAAGTGGGGCGCGCTGGAGGCCGCGCACGGCCATGTCGTGTCGGCCTCGCGCCAGGAATTGCCGAAAGACCTGCACGTCACGCCGGCCTATCTGGAGCGTTGCCCGAACGTGCTGGCGGTGTCCTCGACCGGCGCCGGCTACGACACCATCGACCTGGACGCCTGCACCGCCGCCGGCGTGATCGCGGTGAACCAGGCCGGCGCCAACAAGGAAGCCGTCGCCGAGCACACCATGGCGATGATGCTGACGCTGGGTAAGCGCATCGGCGAGGCCGACCGCCGGCTGCGGCGCGAACGCGGCTTCGCGCGCGCCGACCTGATGGGCACCGACATCGTCGGCAAGACCATCGGCATCGTCGGCATCGGCCATATCGGCACGCGCGTCGCCAAGCTGTGCGAGGGGCTGCTGGGCATGCGGGTGATCGCTGTCGATCCGTATCTCGACGGCCAGGAGATCGCGCGACGCGGCGCGGAACCGGTCGACATGGAGACGCTGCTGGCGGAATCGGACGTGGTCACCATCCACTGCCCGCGCACCGAGGAAACGCTGCGGATGATGAACGCCGAGACGTTCGGGAAGATGAAGCAGGGCGCTTTCTTCATCACCACCGCACGCGGCGGTATCCACGACGAGGCGGCGCTGTTCGACGCGCTGGCCAGCGGCCACCTGGCCGGCGCCGGCGTGGACGTCTGGGACGACGAGCCGCCGCCGCTGGACCACCCGCTGCTCAGCCTCGACAACGTCGTCGCCACGCCGCACACCGCCGGCATCACGCGCGAGAGCCGCGAGAACGTGGCGCAGCACCTGGCGACGCAGATGATCGGCATCTTCCGCGGCGAGAAGCCGCCGCGGCTGCTGAACCCGGAAGCCTGGGACGCGTTCCAGGCGCGCTACGAAAAAGCATTCAAATAGCGGAGGATCGTCATGCTGAAAGTACAGACCCCGAATGACCTGAAGAGCCACATCGGCGCCGAGTTGGGCGAGAGCGAGTGGATCACCGTCGACCAGGACATGATCAACCGCTTCGCCGATGCCACCGGCGACCATCAGTGGATTCACGTCGACGTCGAGCGCTGCAAGAAGGAGATGCCGGACGGCCTGCCGATCGCGCACGGCTATCTCACGCTGTCCCTGCTGCCGATCATGATGGCGCAGCTGGTGAAGGTCGAGCAGCGCAGCCGCGGCATCAACTACGGCTCCAACCGCGTGCGCTTCACCGACCCGGTCCCGGCCGGCAGCAAGGTACGCGCCAAGGGCAAGATCAAGGCGGTCGAGGACATCAAGGGCGACGGCGTGCAGATCATCTACGAGGTGCAGGTCGAGCGCGAGGGCAGCGACCGGCCGGTCCTGGTCGCCGAGACCATCGGCCTGTCCTACAACGCCTGAGG
>CAZVLI010000628.1:0-3072 GCA_964627965.1 uncultured Rhodospirillales bacterium | reverse complement strand
CAACCTCGACACGCTCGGCATCGACAAGCCGGAGACCCGCTGCAAGTTCTAGCGCCGAGCCGTCACCCCGGCCTTGAGCCGGGGTCCATGTGGAGGCGGTGCGAGTTGCGCCCGGTACGTCATCGACATGGATGCCGGCTCAAGGCCGGCATGACTGAGTTGGTGTGTTGCGGTCCGGTCGAACCTGATCCCGCCGACGCTAGCGCTCGGGAATCAACCCCTTCGGCGCGAAGCGCATGACCAGCAGCAAGATCGCCCCCATCAGCAGGTAGCGCGTGTAGGCGGCGCCGGAGATCAGGTGCTGGGCCAGCCAGGATTCGTCGTCGAGCGGGAAGGTCACGGCCTGCATGAACCAGTTGCCGAGCGGCTCGGCCTCGACCCACAGGAACCAGATCACGAAGCCACCAAGCACGGCGCCCCAGTTGTTGCCCGACCCGCCGAGGATGACCATCACCCAGATCAGGAAGGTGAAGCGCAACGGGATGTAGCCGGTCGGCGTGAGCTGGCCGTCCAGCGTGGCCAGCATCGCCCCGGCGATGCCGCAGGTCGCGCAGCCCAGGATGAAGACCTGCAGGTGCCGGCCGGTGACATCCTTGCCCAGCGCGCTGGCGGCATCGCGGTTGTCGCGGATCGCCCGCATCATTCGGCCCCATGGCGACCGCAGCGCCCGCTCCGCCAGCCACATCACGATGGCCAGCACGGCGATGAACAGCACCGCGTAGCACAGCTTCACGAAGATACCGGCGGCCTCCGGCACGTCGCTGGCGCCAACGCCGTTCGCCAGTCCGATGAACCACTCGGCCTCGATCAGGTCGACCTCGTAGGGCACCGGGCGCGGCAGGCCGGTGACGTTCTTCACGCCACGGGTCAGCCACTCCTCGTACTTGATGATCGCGATGATGATCTCGGAGATGCCGAGCGTGGCGATGGCGAGATAGTCGGCCCGCAGGCCCAGCGCGATCTTGCCGATGAACCAGGCCGCCCCCGCCGCCACCAGGCCGCCCAGCGGCCAGGCCACGATGATCGGCAGGCCGACGCCGCCGAGATAGCCGGTCTGCGCCGGGTTCACCGCTTCGATGGCGACGCTCGCCGGCTCCAGGAAATGCGCGATCAGGAAGTAGCCGGCGACCACCAGCACCGCCGAGACCAGGAACTTCAGGGCCTTCGGCACCAGGCGGCGCGCGACGATGACCGCGACCACGGCGGCGATAAGGCTGAGACCGGCGAGCGCGATATCGACGCCGCCGGCGCGCCACGCCTCGGCCACCGGCGGCATCGAGACCAGCACGGCGGTCAGCCCGCCCAGCGCGGTGAAGCCCATGATGCCGACGTTGAACAGGCCGGCGTAGCCCCACTGCATGTTCACGCCCAGCGCCATGACCGCGGAGATCAGGCACAGGTTCAGGATGCCGAAGGCGACGTTCCAGCTCTGGAACACGCCGACGATGATCAGCAGCACCGCCATCGCGGCGTAGCAGAGGGCGACGCGCCGGGTCATATCACCTTGCCCCGGATGATCCCGGTCGGTTTGATCAGCAGCACCGCGACCAGGATGATGAACGAGACGGCGAACTTGTAGTCCGTCGACAGCAGTTGCACGAGGCCCTCGGGCGCCCAGTCCGCCGGCCCCAGGTAGGCCAGGAACTTCTTGAACGCGTAGGTCACCGTCACTTCCGAATAGGCGACGATGAAGGCGCCGAGGATGGCGCCGACTGGCTGGCCGATGCCGCCCAGGATCGTTGCCGCGAAGATCGGCAGCAGTATCTGCAGGAAGATGAACGGCTTGTAGGTCTTGTCGAGGCCGTAGAGCGCCCCGGCCACGGTGGCCAGCGCGGCGGCGATGATCCAGGCGATCATCACCACCCGCTCCGGATCGACACCGCATAGCAGCGCCAGGTCCTCGTCGTCGGAATAGGCGCGCATCGCCTTGCCCGCGCGGGTCTTCTGCAGGAACCAGAACAGCGCCGCCATCAGGACGACGGCGATGACCACGGTGATCACCTGCGTCTGCTTAATGGCGATGCCTTCGCGCAGGCCGGTCGCGGCCTTGGACTCGCGCGCCGTGACGACGAAGCGGGCGCCGTCCGCGAAGCTCTGGTCGTCCGGCCCGATGATGATGCGGATCAGGCCGGCGAAGACGAACATCACGCCGACCGAGACGATGGCGAAGATGAGCGGGTCGGCGCGCCGGCGCCGGTAGAAGAGGAACACGACGCGGTCGGTCAGCAGCATCAGCACGACAGCCGCGACCACGCCAGCCGGCAGCGCCAGCAGGGCCGTCGGCAGCGGCGCGATGCTGACGCCCAGTCCCTGCAGGAACCAGGTCACCAGGATCGTCGCCATGGCGCCGAAGGACATCAGCTCGCCGTGCGAGAAATTGGCGAAGCGCAAGATGCCGAAGATCAGCGTCGCGCCCAGCGCGCCGAGCGCAAGCTGCGCGCCGTAGGCCGTGGCCGGCACGGCGACGAAGTTGGCGAACAGGGCCAGGGCGTTGAGGATGTCCATCTAGCCGCCCAGGAAGGATCGCCGGACTTCGTCGTTGGCCAGCAGTGCCGCGCCGGTGTCGGTGAACCGGTTCTCGCCCTGCACCAGCACGAAGCCGCGGTCGGCGATCTCCAGCGCCTGGCGCGCATTCTGCTCCACCATCAGGATGGCGATACCGGTCTTGGCGATCTCCAGGATGCGGTCGAACAGCTCGTCCATCACGATCGGCGACACGCCGGCGGTCGGCTCGTCGAGCATCAGCAGGCTGGGCTTGGTCATCAGCGCCCGGCCGACCGCGACCTGCTGGCGCTGACCGCCGGACAACTCGCCGGCAAGCTGAGTGCGCTTTTCCTCAAGCACCGGAAACAGCTCGAAAACCTGTTGCATGGTCGGGCGAAAATCATCTTTGCGAATGAAGGCACCCATCTCCAGGTTCTCCTCGACGGACATCGAGGTGAAGACATTCGAGGTCTGCGGAACAAAACCCATGCCACGTGGCACACGCGCTTCCGGCGACAGCGATGTGATGTCTTCGCCATCGAGCATGACGCGGCCTTCGCGCAGGTGGAGCATGCCGAACATCGCCTT
>CAZVLI010000627.1:0-3076 GCA_964627965.1 uncultured Rhodospirillales bacterium | reverse complement strand
AGCAGCGGCGACAGCATCAGGACGCCGACGAGGTTGCGAAAGAAGGCGATCTCGAACGGGTGCAGCGACGTGGCGAGCCCGCGGATCATGGCGGACATCAGCGCGGCGCAGAGGGTGGCGAACACCATCAGCGCGACCGCCGACAGCATGGTCGGAAATCGTTGTCCGCTAGCGGCGACGGACGGATTGGAATCGGTCAACGACGAAACCCTGCGCGTTGTTCATGAGCCGGGCCAACGGCCCGTCCCTGCCCACTTTTCTTACTTACGCATACGCGAGCGCCGCCGCCACCGTATTCGGTGTATGCGACCCCCCTTATTAGACGGCGCGAAGGTTAGCCGCGTCTCGGGGCCATGGCCAGCGTAGATTTGCCGCTTCGGCTCAGGTTCGCGGTTGCCGGCGTGGCGGCCCCACCATAGTGTGCGTGCGAACGGCAAACGCATGTGGCGGCAATGAATTTCGACTTTTCCGACGACCAGAAACTGTTGCGCGATGTGGCGCGTCGCTTCCTGCAGGAGCGGAGTGCCGCGCGCGAGGTGCGCCGCGTTCTGGAGGGCGAAATGCCCTTCCATCGCGACCTCTGGCAGGGGCTGGCGGAGATGGGCTGGCTCGGTACCGCGGTGCCGGAGAGCTACGGCGGCGCTGGCCAAGGCTACCTGGAACTGTGCGTGCTGGTGGAGGAGCTGGGCCGCACGGTGGCGCCGACGCCGTTCTCGTCGACGGTCTATTTCGGCATCGAGGCGCTGTTGCTGGCCGGCACCGAGGAGCAGAAGCAGCGCCTGCTGCCGCCGCTGGCGACGGGCGAGACCATTGCCACGCTGGCATTGGCAGAAACCACCAAGGCGCCGACCGAGGCCAATATCGAGGCCGTCGTGGCCGACGGTGCGATCAGCGGTCGCAAGACGGCGGTCCCGGACGGCGACGTGGCCGATCTCTGCGTCGTCGCGGCGCGCGATGGCGCTGGTGGTCCGGTCCGGCTGTATCTGGTCGACCTGAACCAGGCCGAGGTCTCGCGTCAGCCGCTCAAGACCATCGACCCGACCCGCAGCCATGCCGCCATCGAGTTCAAGGCCGCGGCGGCTGAGCCGCTGGGCGAGGACGGCGCGGGCTGGGATACGCTGACCCGTCTGCTCGACCGGGCCGCGATCCTGTTCGCCTTCGAGCAGGTCGGCGGCGGCCAGGCGGCGCTGGAGATGGCCCGCGAGTACGCCATGCAGCGCCACGCCTTCGGTCGTCCGATCGCGTCCTTCCAGGCGGTGAAGCACAAGCTGGCTGACATGTATGTCGGCGTCGAACTGGCCCGCAGCCATGCCTACTACGGCGCCTGGGCGCTCTCGACCGACGCGGCGGAGTTGCCGCTGGCCGCCGCGGCGGCGCGGGTCAGCGCCGCCGACGGCTTCTACAACGCCGCCAAGGAGAACATCCAGGTGCACGGCGGCATGGGCTTCACCTGGGAGTTCGACTGCCATCTCTACTATCGCCGCGCCAAGCTGCTGAGCCTGAATCTGGGCAGCACCCGGCGCTGGAAGGACCGGCTGGTGACGCAACTGGAGGGCCGCAACGCCGCCTAGCCAGCCGGCAGATACCTTTGAGCGATCCGGGAGCGCGACATGGATATCGGTTTGGCTTTGTTCCTTGGCCTGGGCTGGGTTGGCCTCGGCACGTTCTTCACCGGCGTCGGTGTTCTGTGGTGGGTATCGCTGCAGGCCAGGCAGCTCAAGAACGAGTAGCCAACGGTCGGTCGCCGCTTGTTCGCGAGGGGCGCGAAATGGTTGCCTTTCGCGCCGCTCGCCGCTATACCCGCGCCCTGAGTTTCCAACCTGCCGTGTTTGTGCGAGAGGCCCGGTTTTCCGGCCGGGACGGCCGCCGCTGTACGGCGAGGAGTCGATGAGATGACGACGACGCATGAATTGCGCTTTGAGAAGCGCGACGGGCTCGGCAAGGGTGCCGCCCGCGCGGCCCGCCGTGCCGGCCAGATTCCGGGCATCATCTACGGCGGTGACGGCGAGCCGCTGCCGATTGCCATCGAGGACCGGGCGCTGAACCGGGCCATCGCGCAAGGTGGCTTCATGAACTCGCTGTTCGATCTGGTGAGCGACGGCGGCAACGAGAAGGTGCTGCCGCGCGACGTGCAGTTCGATGTCGTCACCGACCGGCCGCTGCATGTCGATTTCCTGCGGGTCAGCGACCGTACCGTCGTGACCATCGAGGTGCCGGTGCTGTTCCTGAACGAGGAAGACTGCCCGGGCCTGCGCAAGGGCGGCGTGCTCAACGTCGTGCGCTATACGGTCGAGGTGAACTGCCGCGCCAACGCCATGCCGGAGCACCTGGAGCTCGACCTGGCGGCGGCCGATATCGGCGACAGCCTGCACATCTCGGCCGTACCGCTGCCCGAGGGTGTGACGCCGACGATCACCGATCGCGACTTCACCATCGCCACCATCGCCGCGCCGACCGTCCAGGAAGAGACTGTCGAGGAAGGCGAGGAGGCCGCCGAGGGCGAAGCGCCTGCCGCCGAGGCGGCGTCGGAGGAGGCGGGCGAGTCCTCGGAGGACTAGCCCGGCCACGACGTGCTGCTGCTGGTCGGCCTGGGCAACCCCGGTCCGGAACACGCTCGCCAGCGCCACAATGTCGGCTTCATGGCGCTGGAGCGCATTATCGACCGGCACCGGTTCGGCGCCGGTCGTTCGCGTTTCCAGGGTCTGGTGAACGAAGGCACGCTCGACGGCGAGAAGGTGCTGGCCCTGCGTCCGATGACCTACATGAACGAGTCCGGCCGCGCCGTCGCCGAGGCGATGCGCTTCTACAAGCTGACGCCGGACGACGTGGTCGTGATCCACGATGAGCTCGATCTGGCGCCCGGTAAGCTGAAGCGGAAGCAGGGAGGGGGCGCCGCCGGCAACAACGGCATCCGCTCCGTCGCCCGGCACATCGGGCCTGACTTCCGCCGCGTGCGTATCGGCGTTGGCCATCCCGGCCACAAGGACGCCGTGCTGCGCCACGTGCTGCACGATTTCTCCAAGGCCGAGCAGGAATGGCTGGAGCCGCTGCTCGATGCCATCGCCGAGGCGGCGCC
>CAZVLI010000626.1:0-3077 GCA_964627965.1 uncultured Rhodospirillales bacterium | reverse complement strand
CCTCAAGCTGTTGCAGGCGGAAGTCGACGTCGCCGACCAGCTTGTCGAGCCGGGTAGTAAGCTGGCGCATCTGGAAGTCGATCTGCTCGATTCGCCCGGTCAGCTTGCGCAGCTCGTTCTCCAGGCTGGTCAGCCGCAGCTCGGTCTGGGCCGGGTTCGCGCCGCCGGCGGGCGCACCGGCTGGCCGCGCCGGCGCCTGTCCGCCATAGACCTGACGTTGCATGTCCGAGAGATCACGCTGCAGGCGATCCACCGTCTGCTGCAACGTTTCCAGCGACCGGTCCTGCGCGAACGTCGCCGGCGCCGCCAGCAACGCCGCCAGCATTGCCGTCGCGCCGAAGCGGACAAATGCGCGCATCTCGAGCTCCCTCATCGTGCACCATCCTGCTCGCATCGAAATGCGGCCAGGTTGTGGCGCGCCTCACCCGTTCGAATCCCCGCCCCCGAAAACAACACGGCCCGCGCCGGGCCGCAAGATGGCGACCGGGCGCGGGCCGTGGCAACTCAAAGCCTGAGGACGGCCGTCAGTTCACGAGCATCGTGCCACGACGGTTCTGGCCCCAGCACGCCTCGTCGGAGCTGGTGCACACCGGGCGCTCCTTGCCGTACGAGATCGTGGCGACGCGGTCCGCCGAAATGCCCAGCGCGATCAGATAGTTACGAGCCGACGTCGCACGCCGCTCACCCAGCGCCAGGTTGTACTCGCGGGTGCCGCGCTCGTCGCAATGACCCTCGATGGTGACGGTGATCTGCGGATACTTGCGCAGCCACTCGGCCCAGCGCTCGACCGTCGCGCGCGCTTCCGGCTTCAGGTCGTACTGGTCGTAGCCGTAGAACACCCGGTCGCCGACATTCAGCACCAGGTCTTCCTGCGATCCCGGACGCGGACCGGCGGGCTGCGTCGTCGTCGTGGTCGTGGTGGTCGTCGTTGCCTGCTGCGCGCCGCCGGACCCGCTCGAGTCGGCCGACTGTTCCGGCGTCGATTCACAGGCCGCCAACAGCAACAAGGCAGCACCGACACAGACGCTCTTCAGCGCGATATTTTGGAACCGCATGTGTGAGATCACTCCTTCATGTCCGCGGCACGAAGTCGCCACGGGCCCCGGTAGGCGCGCCGACGTTTGCACCCTCGTCGATCACGCGCGGCGAACTTGCACGGACGCGTTGCGCCGAAGTCACGCAGCGGCGACTTCGCGCGCGCAACATACGCGCCGATTCTTAACGGTTCAAGGGCGATAGCGGGCTCCACGCCGGGTCGGACGCGTTTTGCGGCGTCTCGATCTTGCGCTCGTTATAGCCCGTCAGATCGACCGACCACAGCCGCACCTCGCCGGCCGCGTTGGCCCGCCCGCGCGCCTGGCGGAAGAACATCAACACGCGCCCATTCGGCGACCAGGTCGGGCCTTCGTCCAGGAAGCTTTCGGTCAGCAAACGCTCGCCCGAGCCGTCCGGCCGCATCACGCCGATGTAGAATTTGCCCTTGTGCAGTTTGGTGAAGGCGATCAGGTCGCCGCGCGGCGACCACACCGGCGTGGCGTAGCGCCCCTCGCCGAAGCTGATCCGGCGCACGCCCGAACCGTCGGCGTTCATCACGTAGAGCTGCTGCGTGCCGCCGCGGTCGGAGTTGAACACCACCTGGCTGGCGTCCGGCGCGAAGCACGGCGAGGTGTCGATCGACGGATGGTCGGTTAGGCGCCGCACCGCGCGCGTGCGCAGGTCCATCGAATACACGTCGGAGTTGCCGTTCTGCGCCAGCGACATGATCACCGTGTCGCCGTCCGGCGAGAATCGCGGCGCGAAGGTCATGCCCGGGAAGTCGCCCAGCACCTCCTGCTTGCCGGTATCGATGTTGTAGAGGTACACGCGCGGCTTGTCGTTGAAGTACGACAGGTAGGTGATTTCCTGCCGCGTCGGCGAGAAACGTGGCGTCAGCACCAGGTAGCTGCCGTCGGTCAGGAAGCGATGGTTCGCGCTGTCCTGGTCCATGATCGCCAGCCGCTTGATCCGGCGGTCGGCCGGCCCGGTCTCGGCGACGTAGACCAGCCGGCTGTCGAAGTAGCCGTCCTCGCCGGTGATCCGCTTGTAGATCACGTCGGAGATGATGTGGGCGATGCGACGCCAGTTGTTCGGCACGGTGTTGAAGCGCTGGCCGATCATCTGCTCGCCGGCGAACACGTCCCACAGCCGGAACTCGACCTGAAGCTGGCCGTCCTGGCGCAACGTGGCCTGGCCCGCGACAAGCGCCTGGGCATTCAGCACCCGCCAGTCGGCGAAGCGCGGCGGCACCTGCATCGAGGTCAGCTTCTCGATGAACGAGTTCTCGTTCAGCGGCCGGAACAGACCGGAGCGCTGCAGGTTGTTGGTGATCACCTGCGCCATGTCGGCACCGAGCTTTTGGCTTTCCGGATCGCCGCCGATAAAACCGGGCACGGCGATCGGCATCGGATCGACATTGCCGCGGGTGATGTCGATGGTGAGCGCCGCCCACGCCGGCGCGGCCAGCAGCCACAACGCCAAGCCCAGCACGGCCGCCTGAATTCTTGCTCGCATCGTAACTCGCCTCCTCGTCACGCGCCCGGTTAGCCGCGCAGCATCTCTCTCGGGTCGAAGTTGATCGTCAGTTCGCGCCACTGCTCGTACTTCTCGACCGGCAGACCTTGCAGCGGCGTGCAGATCTGTACCGCCCGCCGCGCGCTCTCCGCGAAGGTCCGGAAGAACTCATTGCCATCGCGGCTGTCCAGCACCTCCGGCGGTCGTTCCAACGAACCGTCCGGCTTCAGGAACACGCGGATCCGGACGGTGAAATCCTGCACGTCGCGGGCGCCAGCGGGCACCGACCAGCAGCGCGCCAGCTGGGCGCGGATGGCGTCGATCTCGCTCACCGTCATCTGCGCGTGGCTCGACAGCTTGCGTGCCGCCGGCGGCGTCGCGTCGGACCGCTTGCGCGACTCCGTCCGCTCCGACGAGTCGGTCTCCTGACGCTTGTCGAGCAGCGCCGCGATCTTATCCAGGTCGAAGTTCTTCTTCTCCGGCTCCTTGGGCTTCTCCGGCTTTTCCAGCACCGGCTTCGACATCGG
>CAZVLI010000625.1:0-3101 GCA_964627965.1 uncultured Rhodospirillales bacterium | reverse complement strand
AAGAAGAACCCGCGCACGCAGACCGAGAAGCTGTCGTTCAAGAAGTACGACCCGGTCGCGCGCAAGCACGTGGAGTACAAGGAAGGCCGGATCAAGTAGGTCCGGCTCCGGCCACGACGACGAACGACATCGGCCCGCCCGCGAGAATCGCGGCGCGGGCCGATTCCTTTTTGATGCCAATTACTTGAACACCCAGGAGGACGACAATGGCCGCCCAGCCGAGCCTTGACGACTACCGCGCCCAGGCCGCCGGCCTGAGCTACCGCAACCAGGCCTTCATCAACGGCGAGTACGTCGCGTCCGCGTCCGGCAAGACCTTCGATTGCGTCAGCCCGATCGACGGCAAGGTGCTCACGCAGGTCGCGGCCTGCGAGGACGAGGACGTCGATCGTGCCGTGAAGTCCGCCCGCGCCGCCTTCGAGGCCGGCAAGTGGGCCAACATGGCGCCGGCGCGCCGCAAGCGGGTGCTGAGCAAGTTCGCCGGCCTGATTCTCAAGCACAAGGACGAACTGGCCCTGCTCGAAACCCTCGATATGGGCAAGCCGATCCGCTACTCCGGCACCGTCGACATCCCCGGCGCGGCGAATTGCGTGGCCTGGTACGCGGAAGCCATCGACAAGCTCTACGACGAGATCGCGCCGACCGACCCGTCGGCGGTGGCGATGATCACGCGTGAGCCGATCGGCGTGGTCGCCGCCGTTGTGCCGTGGAACTTCCCGCTGCTGATGGCGGCGTGGAAGTTCGGGCCGGCGCTGGCCGCCGGCAACTCGGTGATCCTGAAGCCGGCCGAGCAGTCGCCGCTGACCGCGCTGCGCGTCGCCGAACTGGCCGTCGAGGCCGGCATCCCGGAGGGCGTGTTCAACGTCGTGCCGGGCTTCGGCGAGACTGCCGGCCAGGCGCTGGGCCGCCACATGGACGTCGACGCCCTGGCCTTCACCGGCTCCACCGAGGTCGGCAAGTACTTCATGAAGTACTCGGCCGAATCGAACATGAAGGCGGTGAGCCTGGAGTGCGGCGGCAAGTCGCCGAACATCGTGATGGCCGACGCGCCGGACCTGGACGCGGCCGCCAAGGCCGCCGCCTTCGGAATCTTCTTCAACCAGGGCGAGGTGTGTAACGCCGCCTCCCGCCTGCTGGTCGAGGAATCGATCAAGGATGAGTTCATCGAGAAGGTGATCGGCGTCGGCCAGCGGCTGCAGCCGGGCGATCCGCTCGACCCGAAGACCCACATGGGCGCGATGGTCGACGAGACCCAGATGACCCGCGTGCTGGGCTACATCGGTGCCGGCAAGGACGAGGGCGCGGCGCTGAAGATGGGCGGCGAGCAGGCCCGCGCTGACAGCGGCGGCTACTACATCGCCCCGACCCTGTTCGACGAGGTGAAGCCGGCGATGAAGATCGCCCAGGAGGAGATCTTCGGCCCGGTCCTCTCGACCATCTCGTTCAGCGAACCGGGCGAGGCGATCAAGATCGGCAACGACTCGATCTATGGCCTGGCCGCCGCCGTGTGGACCCGTGACATCTCCAAGGCGCACCAGATGGCCCGCGCGCTGCGCGCCGGCACCGTCTGGATCAACACCTACGACGCGGTCGACATGTCGACGCCGTTTGGCGGCTACAAGCAGTCCGGCTTCGGCCGCGACCGCTCGCTGCACGCGATCGACAAGTACACCCAGCTGAAAACCACCTGGATCAACATCGGCTGACGCGCGACGCGTTCCGAGATGCCCGGATCGAATCCGGGCATGACGGCTTCTTTTCGACGTCATGGCCGGGGCTTGCCCCGGCCATCTCTTTTCTGGAGGAGTGTTGTGGTGTTGCCGGCTACTGGCCGGTGGCGGCCACCGGGCGGGCGGGCGTGCTGCCGTCGTCCAGCACCACGCGGTCCCGGCCGCCATTCTTGGCGGCGTAGAGCGCGCGGTCGGCGCGTTCCAGCAGGTCGTTGACGTCGGCCGAGCCCGGCAGGCTTTCCGCGACGCCGATCGAGCAGGTGATCGACAGCTCTTGGCCCGCCGCCTCGGAGTGAATGGCCGGGCTGGCGATCGACTTGCGGAGACGGTCGGCGACATGGCCGGCCAGTTCCAGGTCGGTCTCCGGCATCACCACGACGAACTCCTCGCCGCCGAGCCGCGCCGACAGGTCGATGCCGCGGATGCCGCGCACGATCCGTCCGGCGAATTCGCGCAGCACCTCGTCACCGGCGCCATGGCCGTAGGTGTCGTTGACCTGCTTGAAATGATCGATATCGAGGATCATCAGCGACAGCGGCCGGCCCTCGCGCGCATAGCGCTGCATCGAGCTTTCCAGGTGCGCCATCATGTAGCGACGGTTGTAGAGGCCGGTGAGGCCGTCCGTCACCGCCATCGCCATGCTCATGTGGTAGTTGGCGCGCAGTCGATCCTCGTAGCGCTTGCGGCGTAGCTGGGTACGGGTCCGCGCGCGCAACTCGTTCCGGTCGATCGGCCGGATCAGGTAGTCGTTGACCCCCAGCTCCAGTGCCTTGACCAGGCGATGCATGTCCTGCGGTCCGTCGTCGACCAGCACCAGCTGCGGGATCTGCCGCGTCTCCTCCGCGCTTCGCAACTGCGAGCACAGGCGCAGCGCATCGGTGTTGCGCAGGGTGAGCGAGACGATGATCAGTTCCAGCTCGACGCCGCGCGCCACACCCAGCGCTTCCTCGGCGGAGGGGACGATCTGCGCGTCGTGATCCTCCTCCAGCGCCTTCATCAGGTTGCGGCCGTAGATGTCGCGGTCCTCGACCACCAGGATCTTGCCCGGTCCGGCGTCGGTCTCCGCTTCGTTCGGCGAGACGCCGAAGGTCGAACCGGTCTGCTCGCGCAGGCGCAACTCGTCCATCATCTGCTTCAACCGGACCAGCGAACGCACGCGCGCAAACAGCGACATGTCGTTGACGGGCTTGGTCAGGAAGTCGTTGGCGCCCGCTTCCAGGCCCTTCACACGGTCGGCCGCGTCGCACAGCGCCGTAACCATAACCACGGGGATGTGCTCGGTCTTCTGGTTCGCCTTCATCCGGCGACAGACTTCGAACCCATCCATGCCGGGCATCATCACGTCCAGCAGCACGATGTCGGGATTGTCGC
>CAZVLI010000624.1:0-3105 GCA_964627965.1 uncultured Rhodospirillales bacterium | reverse complement strand
CTGCTGGCGCTGGCGATCCGCGCCGGACGGCTGAGCCCGGTCGCTGGCCGCAAGGGCGTCTACATGCAGATGGCGACGTTCGCTGTCGGCGCCGCCGTCGCGCTGATCGCGATCTATGCCGGCCGGGGCCTTGCCGATGGGCTCGGCCTGCTGCCGGACTCCGCGCCGTACTTCGTCCCGGTGGCGCTGGTCACCGTGCTGGCGGCGCTACTGCTGGATAGCGCGACCGGTGTGCTGCTCGGTGTCGCGCTGGCGCTGCTGGTCACCTACCGGGTCGGCGGCGACGCCGCGCTGATCGTCTACTACACCACCGGCGTGCTGGTCGCCGGCCTGTTCGCCGGTCACATCCGCCGCCGCACGGAGTTGCTCCGGCTCGGCCTCGCGATCGCCGCGGCGCAGGCCATGGTGGTGCCGCTGACGGTGCTGCTGGCGGGCGATGCCTTCACCGCCGGACATCTGGCGCACCTGCTGGCCAGCCTGGCCGCCGGCGTGCTGGTGGCCGTGGTGGCGCTGGCGGTGCTGCCGGTGATCGAGTACCTGTTCGACGAGGCCTCCGACCTGCGGCTGCTGGAGCTGGCCTCTTCCGACCATCCGGCGTTAAAAGCCTTGGCGCTGCATGCACCCGGCAGCTACCACGCCGCCGTCATCGTCGCCAACATGGTCGAGGCGGCGGCCGAAACGGTCGGCGCCAACGCCCTGAAGTGCCGCGTGATGGCGCTCTACCACGACATCGGCAAGGCGGCCCGCGCCAGCTACTTCGCCGAGAACCAACGCGACGACAACATCCACGACCGCCTGCCGCCGGAGATCTCCGCCCGCGTGGTCTTCGGCCATATCCGCGAGGGCCTCGCGGTGGCGCGCAAGTACCGACTCGGTCGTCCGGTCGTCGAAGCGATCAGCCAGCATCACGGCACGACCCTGCTGCGCCCGTTCTTCGTGAAGGCCAGCGAGACCGGCCCGGTTGAGGAGGCCGACTACCGTTATCCGGGCCCGCGCCCGCGCAGTCCGGAGGCTGGCATCGTCATGCTCGCCGACTCGGTCGAGGCCGCGACCCGGGCGCTAGCCAACCCGGATATCGCCGCGCTGCGTCAACGTATCCGCCAGGTCATTCACGAGCGCGTCGAGGACGGGCAGCTCGACGAGAGCGGCCTGAAGCTGCGCGACATTGGCCAGATCGAATCCGCCTTCGAGCGCGTGCTGTCGCTCGGCGTCTATCACACCCGCGTGGACTATCCGCCGATGCCGGCGCATCGGCCGGGCCACGCCACAGGAGAGCCGGACGGTGATCGAACTGTCCATAGCCTGGGACGGCTGGAGCAAAGACCGCGATAGCGCCGCCGCGATGGCGCGCGCCGCGGTGGCCGCGACGACGGCCGTGCTTGGCGACGACGCGCCTGTTGCTGGCCGTGTCCAGCAGGACGCGGTCGACTCCAGCGCGGGCCGCGTGCCGTTGCCGCCGGCCGGCGAGATCTGCCTGTTGCTGACCGACGCGGAACACATCCGGACCTTGAACCGCGACTGGCGCGGCCGCGACCGCGCGACCAACGTGCTGAGCTTCCCGGCCGACGAGCCGCCCCGGCCGGGCGGCCCGCCGGCCTTCCTCGGCGATATTGCCGTGGCGCGCGAGGTCGTCGTGGCGGAGGCCACCGCCCAGGCCAAGAGCCTGGATGAACATTTCACCCACCTGGTGGTGCACGGCGTCCTGCACCTGCTGGGCTACGATCATGAGGCGGACGCCGACGCCACCATCATGGAGGACCTGGAGCGCCGCGTGCTCGCCCGGCTCGGCATCGCCGATCCCTATGCCGGGGAGAAGGGGGACGCGGCCCAAGTGCAATGACGATGAGCGACCCTTCTTCTTCCAGTAGCAAGCCCCGCGGTGGCGGGGCGACACCCGATAGCGCCGGCTCTTCCCGGCGCGGCACCGGCCTGTTCGGCTGGCTCTGGCAGCGCGACCGTGGCGAGGCCGATCTGAAGGACGTCCTGGAGGAGGTGCTCGAAGAGCACGGCGAGGGCGGCGAGCAACTCAGCCCGGAGCATCGCGAGATGCTGGGCAACATCCTCTCGCTCGGCGAGTTGCAGGTCGACGACGTGATGGTGCCGCGCGCCGACATCAAGGCGGTCGACGTCCAGGCCTCACTGGCCGAACTGATCGAATGCTTTCGCGATGCGCGCCACTCGCGCTTGCCGGTCTTCCGCGACGACCTCGACGACATCGTCGGCTACGTGCACCTGAAGGACATCGTCGACCACTGGAGCGACGGCGAGAACTTCCGACTCAGCACCAGCCTGCACAAGCTGATCGCGGTGCCGCCGGCGATGCCGGTGTTGGAACTGCTCGGCCGCATGCGGCAGGCGCGCCAGCATATGGCCATCGTGGTCGACGAGTTCGGCGGCACTGACGGGCTGGTGACCGTCGAGGACGTGGTCGAGGCCATCGTCGGCGACATCGACGACGAGCACGACGAAGACGTGCCGATGCTGGTCGAGATGCCCGACGGCACCTGGGCGGCCGACGGCCGGCTGGAGCTGGAGACCTTCGAACAGACGGTCGGCGGCG
The DNA here is from genome assembly GCA_964627965.1 of uncultured Rhodospirillales bacterium. Classification (GTDB taxonomy): domain Bacteria; phylum Pseudomonadota; class Alphaproteobacteria; genus JAVKFY01. The sequence goes on along the minus strand of CAZVLI010000624.1, from coordinate 545 downwards.
ACCTGCTGCCCGACGATCTGGACGACGATATCGACACGCTGGGCGGGCTGATCTTTCACCTGCTCGGACGCGTGCCGCAGCGCGGGGACATCATCGAGCACGACATCAGCGGCTTCGCCTTCGAGGTCACCGACGCCGACGCGCGCCGGGTCAAGCGGCTGACCGTGCGGCGGCTGCCGGTGACGTCGGCGCCGGCTGACGACGATACCGACTGAGCCGCGCGGGCCTCGTGCACTTCGCACCGCCGGCGCGGACCTGGCAGCGTTTCGCGCTGGCGCTGCCGGCCGGCGCCCTCGCCGCGCTGGCCTTCGCGCCCTATCACCTGATCCCGCTTCTGGTCCCGGCCTTCGCCGGGCTGCTGTGGCTGCTGTTTCCCGGCGGCTGGCGAACGCGCGCGCTGATCGGCTGGGCCTTCGGCTTCGGCTACTTCGTGGTCGGCCTGCACTGGATCGGCGAGGCCTTTCTGGTCGATGCGGCGAAGTACGGCTGGCTGCGGCCGATCGCGATGTCGATGGTGCCGGCCGGGCTGGCGCTGTTCCCCGCGG
>CAZVLI010000623.1:0-3112 GCA_964627965.1 uncultured Rhodospirillales bacterium | reverse complement strand
CAGCCGCCCTATGGTATCGAGAGCTTCCAGGTCACGCGCGAGGACGGCCGTGCCCGCGCGGTGATGCGTGTCGTGGAGCGCGCCCGGATCCGCCATTTCCGTGCCGGGACCAAGTTCGTGCTCGACGTCCTGCCCCCGGCGGACGCGCCGTCGTTGACGGAGTCGTACGAGCAGAAGAAGCAGGAGAAGGCAGCCCGAAAGGTCGCGGCGGCGCCGACGCCGCCGGCCACGGTCGCGAAGTCGTCGCCGACCGGCCCGCAGGCGCTTTGGAAGCGCCGGCCATTGCCCGAAGCTGCCGCCAAGGGCGGTTTCGTGCGCCTGGCGAATGGCGCGCCCGACAGCAAGCCGGCAAGTCCGACGCCGCTCGTCCCCAAGCCGCAGACCGTGGCCGCGACCAAGGCCGACGTCGAACAGGCGAAGGAAGCCGCCGCGCCGACAGGCGACGGGCCGACCCGCCCGAACACGGCCGTTGCCGACAGCAAGGTGGATGGCGGCCTGAAGCTGACCTACCGCGACCTGGAAGGCGGCGGCGCCGACATGAGCTTCCAGTGGCCGGCACCGGTGCCGGCCGGCGCCTACGTGCGCGGACGTAACCTTTGGATGGTGTTCGACCGACCGGACATCGCCGATCTGACCGGCATCGCCCGGCGCGACGGCGCCGTGGTGGCGGCGCAGCAGATGCGCAACAACCGCGCGGTGATCCTGCGCCTGACGCTGGCCGATGGCATGGCCGCGACGATGACCCGCGACCGTGCCACCTGGTACCTGGCCATCCGCCCGGGCAACCCCTCGCTCGAGGCCGAGCTGGCGGTGCTGTCGCAGCCCTTTGCTCAGGAAGGGCCGCGTGTCTTCGTGCCGGTGATCGACACCGGCAAGCGGATCGTCGTGTTCGATCCCGAAGTCGGCGACGAATTGCAAGTCGTGCCGCTGCTGCCGTCCGGCCATGGCGTGCCGGCGCGCCGCCGGTTCGCCCAGTTCGCGGTGCTGGCCTCGCTGCAGGGTGTCGTGGTGCAGCCCTACGGCGAGGAGCTCCAGGTCCTGCCGTTGCGCAACGGCGTCGCGGTCGCCGGCAAGCGGCCGATCCGGCTGTCCAATCCGGACGTGGCGTCGCTGACGCAGTCCAACTCCGAGCTGTCGCTCGCCTTCAAGGGGCCGCTGCTGCAGCTGCGCTCGTGGCGTGGCGATCCCAAGCTGCCGGTGGTCGAGCGGCATCAGCGGATGCAGAAGCTGCTGGCCAGGGCGCCGCGCGGCGGACGCAATGTCGCGCGCTGGGAACTTGCGCGTTTCTACGTCGCCCAGAGCATGGCGCCCGAGGCGCTGGCGATGACGGCGTTGATGTACGGCGACGACCCGCAAGTGATCCAGGACCCGATGTTCCGGGCGCTGCGCGGCATCGCCAATCTGTCGATGCACCGGCTGGAACAGGCGGAGGAGGACCTGCTCCATCCCGACCTCGACCGTTTCCCGGACATCGCGCTGTGGCGCGGCATGCTCTACAGCCGAGAAGAGCAGTTCGCCGATGCGATGGCGGCCTTCGCGATCGGTACCCGCCACCTCGACGACCTGAACCGGCGCCAGCGCGAGGCGGCTCTGATCGACTGGGCCCAGGCCGCGGTCGGCACCGACGACAAGCCGTCGCTGGAGAAGGCCGTGCTTGGCCTTCGCGCCTTGCCGCGAACGTCCAAGACCGACAGCTACGTGAACCTGTGGCAGGGGACGATGGCCGAGGCCGACGGCGACTTCGCCGGCGCGCTGGCGCGTTACAACGCGGCGATCGCCGCCGACTACCGGCCCGCGCGGGCGCGTGCCGCGCTCGCCGCCGCCGACGTGGCGCTGAAGCTGAAGAAGATTCCGATCGACGAGGCCATCGCGCAGTTGGAGCGGCTGCACTTCGGCTGGCGCGGCGACGACTTCGAGGTCCGCCTGCGTCAGCGCCTGGCCCAGCTCCGGCTGCAGAAGAAGGAATATCGCAAGGGCATGGAGCAGATGCGCCAGGCGCTCATCAATCTGCCCGACGCGCCCGGCCTGGACGAGGTCTCCAAGGAACTGAATGCGGTCTTCGAGGAACTGTTCCTGGCGGGCAAGGCCGACGAGCTGCCGCCTGTCGAGGCGCTGGCGCTGTACTACGAGTTCGAGGAGCTGACCCCGGTCGGCCGCAAGGGCGACAAGCTGATCGGCGACCTGGTCGAGCGGCTGGCTGGCGTCGACCTGCTGGACCGGGCCGCGCGGCTGCTGGAGCACCAGATCGCCTATCGCCTGCAGTCGCAGGAGAAGTCGCAGGCCGGCGCGCGCCTGGCCGGCATCTACCTCGCCGACCGTCAGCCGCAGAAGGCGCTCGACGCGCTGCGTAAGAGCCGCTGGCAGCTCAATCCGGCGCCGTTGCAGGCCGAGCGTATCCGGCTCGAGGCCAAGGCGCTGGCCGACAGCGAGCAATCGCCGAAGGCGCTGGCGCTGCTGACCGAGGATATCAGTCACGAGGCCGACCTGATCCGCGCCGAGATCCACTGGCGCAACCGCGACTGGCCGGCCGCCGGCGACCAGCTCGACGGCATGCTCGGGACCCGCTGGCAGGACGAGACGCCGCTCACCGACGTGGAGCGCCTGACCGTGGTCAAGCTGGCGATCGCCCGCTACCTCTCCGACGACGACGCCGGTGTCGCCGAGGTGCGCGACCGCTACGCCGAGAAGATGGCCGAGGGCCTGGAGTCCGACACCTTCGCGTTGCTGACCGGCGTGGTCGATCCGACCTCCGTCGCCTTCCGCGAACTCGGCAAGAAGATCGCCAGCCTGGACCGGGTCGACGCCTTCATGGCGAGCTACCGCGCCAACCACGCCGGCGGTGCCCAGGGCACGGCAATCAACTAAGGCCGACAATGACCAGCCGGGATCGCTCCGAGCCGGGACCCCTCTACACCATGGCGGTGTGGGGCGGGCTGCTCTTCGGCGGTGCGGGTGTCGGCAGTGGGCTGGTCGCACTGGTGGCGCCGGCTTCGGACATGGCCGCCTTCGTCGGCTTCATCACCTTGCCGCTGGGCCGCTGCTTCGTCATGAAGGCCTGGTGCGCCGCCGCCACGGCGGCGGTGGGAAAGCGTCTGGGCGGCACCTGCTTCGG
>CAZVLI010000622.1:0-3113 GCA_964627965.1 uncultured Rhodospirillales bacterium | reverse complement strand
TGCTCCGCGATCGGGCGGGCGCTAGCATCCAAGACGCCGGGCTCGTGCCGCTCGGCGACATCGACGGCGACGGCATGGACGACTTCGGCGTCGGCGGTATCGGTGACACGCTGGGCGGCGCCTATACCGGTTCGATATTCGCGCTGCTCGGCGCGCAGACACTCGGCAACCTCGCCACCTCCGCGCTCGGCGCCAATGACGGCTTCGCGTTCACCGGGAATACCGGCTCCGGCCGCATCGGCCGCCACATTGCGACCGGCGACTTCAACGGCGACGGCAACCCCGACGTGGTCGCCGGTACCGCCGACGGTCCGCCCAACGTCGGCATCTTCTTCTCCAGCGATCCACCCACGACTACCAACCAAGCCTTCGGGACCGGCAATAACGTCGTCATCCAGGTCAGCGGCGAGAGCGCGTCGCGCACCCCGGTCGCGGTCGGCGACTTCGACGGCGACGGCGACGACGATCTGCTTGTCGGGATTCCCGGCCTGAACGGCAATCGCGGCGGCATCTACGCCGCCATCAACACGGATCTGCTGTCAGACACCACGCTGGGCGCCGACAAGCTGTTGTTCCAGGGCGAATCCGCCAACGACCAAGTCGGTAACACCGTCAGTAACATCGGCGACTTCAACGGCGACGGCGTCGACGACATCGGCATCGGCTCGGGCAATGGCACCGCCGGCATCCTGTTCGGTAACTCCAATCTCGAAGGCATCATCCGCGACGGCGACCCGATACAGTTCGACCGGCTCACCGCGGACAACGGGCTTCGCTTCACGACGGAGAATGTCGACGCGCTCTACGCCTTCACGGGCGGCTACGACCTCAACGGCGACAGCCTCGCCGACGTCATGGTCAGACAGCCTGACGCCGACGGCGGCGCCGGTACGGTGTTCGTGGTGTTCGGGCGCCTTTCGAGCCCATCGAGCGACGAGACCACCGCCTATCGGTGGAACGGCGGCGCGCTGGCGGAGACGTTCAGCGGTCTCGGCCTCAACGACACCGTTTTCGGCAATGGCGGCGCCGACACCATCGGCGGCGGCGACGGCGACGACCTGATTGCTGGCGGCGACGACGACGACAGCCTGTCCGGCGACGGCGGCAACGACAGCGGCTACGGCCAGGCCGGCAACGACGAGCTCTTTGGCGGTGCCGGCAACGACAACCTGCGCGGCAACCTTGGCGACGACATGGTCTATGGCGGCGCCGGGCCCGACACCCTGCGCGGCCATGTCGGCGAAGACAGCATCTTCGGCGGTGCCGGGCCAGACCTCATCTTCTCGGGCGGCGGCAACGACATCATCTTCGCCACCGACGACGACAGCGCCGACACGCTGAACGGCAACTCGGGCGCCGACTCGGTGGAGGGCGGCGCCGGCGACGACCTGATCCGCGGTCAGGCCGGGCTCGACACGCTGCTCGGCGGGGCCGGCAACGACACCCTGCGCGGCATGCAGGGCAACGACGTCATCTTCGGCGGCGGCGGCAACGACCTCTTGTCGGGCGGCCCGGCCAACGACACGCTGACCGGCGGCGCCGACACCGACATCTTCGAGTTCACGCAAGGCCAGGGCAGCGACACGGTCAGCGACTTCAACCTCAACGAGGACCTGTTCTCCTTCGTCGGCCTGACCTTCGCCGACCTCAACGTCACCGATACCGGCGACGGCGCGCGCATCACCATCGCGGCGGAAGGCGACAGCCCGACGCTGGCGGTGCTGCTGACCGACATCAATGCCGCCGACCTGAACTCGACCCTGTTCGTCGGCGGTTGATCAAGGTCAATGCCCTGCGTACCGCCGGGGATGCCTAATTGACCTGACGTTGATTGCGCGGCGGCGTGCCCGGCGAGCGACGCGCGTGGCTGCGGCACAAGGCCACCTGGGGCCTACCCCCGAATTGCAACCGACGGCCGGCCGTGCGCCGCGCTCGCGGTCATCGTCATCGGTATTCGCTTCCGTGAGGAGCAGACGATGGCAATCGATCTCGGCGATCTCGGCGACCGTGGCATCCAGTTCTTCGGCTTGAACGACAGCGACCGGTTTGGCGCGGGATATGGCAGCAGCGGCAGCATCGGCGGCGGCGACTTCAACGGCGACGGCATCGCGGACCTGTGCTTCGGATCCCTTCTGCTCCAGACCGAAGGCGTCACCACCGGCGGCGGCTACGTGGTGCTCGGCTCGCGAACCGGCATCGACACCGACCTGAACAACGCCTTCCTGAGCTTCCACGGCGGTCCCGATCAGGTCGCCGGCGCCGGCATTTCCAGCGCCGGGGACGTCAACGGCGACGGTTTCGACGACCTGGTCACCGGCGACGGCGACAGCGCGTTCGTGATCCTCGGTCGGGCCGCACCGCCGTCCGGCGACATCGACCTGGCGAACATTGGCGACGACGGCTTCATGGTCTTCGGCGCGCCAGCGAGCGACGCACTCGGATACAGTGTCCTGGGCGCCGGTGACATCGACGGCGACGGGCTCGACGACTTCATCGTCGGTGCCTTCCTTAGCGACACCAACGGCGACAACGCCGGCGCCGCGGCGCTGATCTTCGGCCGCACGCTACCCATGAATGTCAACTTCGACAGCCTGGGTACCCGCGGCGTCTCGTTTGTCGGCACCACGACCGACCAGTTCGTCGGCGATCGCCTCGCCGCCGGGGACGTCAACGGCGACGGGCTGACCGATCTGCTGTTCGGCACCGTGGGCACCAGCAGCCGGGTCGGCATCGTGCTCGGCACCGATCCCGTCGTCTCGTCGCCGGTCGAGATCACCACCGACTCCGACGTCGTCCTCGACCCTGCTGTCGCAGGACAAAGCGCCGTAGCGGTCGGTGACTTCAATGGCGACGGCCAGGACGATGTGATCGTCGGCGTCGGCAGCGCCAACCTTGGCGGCGCCGACGCGGGCGCCGTGTTCGGGCGTGCCGGGCCGGTCGCTTCGAGCGCGGTGCTCGGCGCCAATGACGAGATACTGCGTGGCGACGGCGACTCGCAGTTTGTCGGCTATCGCGTGAGGGCACTTGGCGACGTCAACGGCGACGGCGTCGACGACCTCATCATCGGAACGCGGAACGACCAGGCCATCGTGCTGTTTGGCCGATCGGACTTC
>CAZVLI010000621.1:0-3119 GCA_964627965.1 uncultured Rhodospirillales bacterium | reverse complement strand
CTGGCGTCCGGCGCCACGTCGACGATGCCGCCCCAGCTTCGCATCATGCGCAGCCGGCTGAAGCGCGGAAACAGCTCGACGATGGCGCGCAGTGTTTCCTCGATGACCGGGAAGCTGCCACGCTGCGCATAGCTGTTCCACGGGTCGATGCCGGCGCCGATCACCAGCTCGCCCTTGTCCGACTGGCTGACATAGGCATGCACCGCGTTCGACATCACGACCGTATCCAGCACCGGCTTTACCGGTTCCGAGACCAGCGCCTGCAACGGGTGGCTTTCCAGCGGCAGGCGCAGGCCAGCCATCTGCGCCAATACCGAGGCGTGGCCGGCAGCCACGATGGCGACCTTCTCCGCCGCGATACCGCCTTGCGTCGTCTCCACCCCGGTGACGGCGCCACCGTCGACGCGGATACCGGTGACCTCGCAATTCTGGATGATGTCGACGCCGAGCGCGTCTGCGGCGCGCGCATAGCCCCAGGCGACAGCGTCGTGGCGGGCGACGCCGGCGCGACGTTGAAGGCTGGCGCCGAGGACCGGATAGCGCGCGTCGGGCCGGCAATCCAACACCGGGCAGAAGCGCTGCAACGCTTCGGTGTCGAGCCACTCGGCGTCGACGCCCTGGAGCTGGTTGGCGTAGATGCGGCGGCGCAGCTCGCGCATGTCGTGGTCGTTGTGCGCGAGGTTCAGCAGCCCGCGCTGGCTGAACATCACGTTGTAGTTCAGGTCCTGGCTCAGCCCTTCCCAGAGCTTCAACGCGTGATCGTAGATCGCCGCGCTCTCGTCGCACAGGTAGTTGGAGCGCACGATCGTGGTGTTGCGGCCCGTGTTGCCGCCCCCAAGCCAGCCCTTCTCCAGCACCGCCACGTCGGTGATGCCGTGCAGCCGGGCGAGATAGTAGGCGGTGGCCAGGCCGTGCCCGCCGGCGCCGATGACGATGACCTTGTAGCGGGGCTTCGGGGTCGGGTGACGCCACACCGGAGTCCAGCCGCGATGACCGGTGAGCGCGTTGCGGGGGAGACTGAGAAACGAGTAGCGCGGCATCGACGGCAGTGTGCCAAAGCCCAGGCACGCCCGCTAGAGTTCGTTCGCGGTCTTGGCCCCTTCGTGAATGGCGGAGAACAGCGTGCGCGGCGCCCGGGCGTCGCCGATCAGCCGCACCTCGAAGCCGGCCGCACGCAGCGGAGCGGCCAGCGCGTCGTTGGCCTTGCGCGGGGTCGAATAGGCGAACAGCGCCACGTCATCGACCACGGTCTCCTTGCCGGTGAAGGCATTACGCCATGTCACGCGACCATCGCGGTGGTCGACCGGTAGCGCCGTGGTGACGATCTCCACGCCGGCGTTAAGCAGGCGGCGGTAGATGCCAAGCGCGTTGGTGTAGGGGACGTTGCGACCGATCTGCACGCGCGGCGTCAGCAGCGTGACGCCCTCGAAGCGCTGAGTCAGCAGGTGCGCGAAGGCATAGGTCGGGTCGCTGTGGTCCATGTCGAACAGCACCGCCCTGCCCGACCGCGCGCCACCTTCCAGCAAGCCGGGTAACGCTTCGCGCCACGACACCGCCTCCGCGTCGGCCGGCAGGTCCGGGCGGCGCGGCGTGGCGCCCGTCGCCAGCACTACGAGGTCGGGCCGCTCGGCGGCGATGGCCGTTGGCGCGGCGGCTTGCCCGAGGCGCATCTCGACGCCGTGCGCCTGGCATCGTCCGACGAGATAGTCGATCGCCTTGGCCATCTCGTCGCGTCCCGGCAGTCGCGCGTCCAGGCGAAGGCCGCCGCCGGGTTCGCTGTCGGCGTCGATCAGCGTGACGTGGTGGCCGCGCGCGGCGGCCCGCCATGCGGTCTCCAGGCCGGCCGGACCGGCACCGACGACGACAAGGCGCTTGGCCGTGGCGGCGGGCTCAATGCGCTCGTCGACCTCGGCCGGCGTGCTGAGCGTCGGGCTCAGGAAACAGAGCAGCGGCTTGCCCTGGTGGATCTCGCCCCAGCACAGGTTGCAGAAGACGCACGGCCGGGTCTCGGCGATGCGTCCATCCCTGGCCTTGTTCGGCAACGCCGGGTCGGCGACCAGCGCGCGACCGAGTCCGATCAGGTCGGCCTGCCCGTCGGCCAGCACGGTTTCGGCGTGTGCCGAGTCGGTGACGCGACCGACCGCCATGACGGGAATGCCGCCGGCCGCCTCGCGGAGCTGCTTGTGCAGGTCGAGGAAGTGGCCGGGGCGGTAGTGCATGTCCGGTGTGTGGTCGTCCAGACTCTGCGAGAAGTTGCCCTGGCTGTAGGCGAAGTAGTCGAGCACGCCGTCGCCGGTCAGGTCGCGGGTGATCGCCTGCGCCTCGGCCAGGTCGATGCCGCCGGCGACGCCCTCCTGCGCCGGCATCTTCAGCCCGACGATGAACCCCTTACGGCAGACCTCGCGGATGCCGCCGGCAATCTCGCGCACGAACCGCAACCGGCGCGTCCGGTCGCCGCCGTACTCGTCGTCGCGCGTGTTCGACCACGGCGACAGGAACTGGGTGATCAGGTAGCCGTGCGCGCCGTGCAGTTCGACGCCGGAGAAGCCGGCCGCCTGCAAACGCCGCGCGCTGTCGACGAAACCGGCGACGATGTCGGCGATCTCGCCCAGCTCCAGGACGTGCGGCACGGTCCAGCTATAGGCGTCGGGCTGATCGGAGACGCCGACCGGCGAGTCGATGGGCGACCAGAGCTGCTGCCGCCCGACATGCCAGAGTTGGCCGATCATGCGGCAGTCGCGGCTCTCGCCCGCCTCGGCCAGTCGCTTCAGGCCGTCGGCATTGGCGTCGTCGAACAGCGTCACCACCGAGCGCAGCGGCACCGACGAAGGGTGCACCGCCAGCCCTTCCACGATCGAAGCCGCCGCCCCGCCGGCGGCCCGCGCGGCGTGGTAGTCGACCAGCCGGTCGCTGACGCCGTTCTTCTCGCCGTACTGGGTCAGCGTGGCCAGGTGCACGATGCGGTTGCGCAGGCGCCGGCCGGCCAGCTCGATGGGCTGGAACAGATGATCATGGGTCACGAACAGAACTCCCGCGTCTTTTCTATCCCGTCACCCCGGACTTGATCCGGGGTCCATGCCGATGCCGTGCGTGGGGCCTACATGGCTCCCGGATCCAGT
>CAZVLI010000620.1:0-3123 GCA_964627965.1 uncultured Rhodospirillales bacterium | reverse complement strand
GGCGACGCCCGAGGCCGCCGCCGAGGCCGTGCGCGACGTGCTGGCGATCCCCGGCGCGGAAGGCGCGCTCGTCGCCAAGATGGCCGGTGCCGGCGGTGTGGAGATCATCCTCGGTATCCAGAACGACCCGATCTTCGGCCCTCTGGTGATGGTTGGCCTGGGCGGCGTCTTCGTGGAGGTGATGGGCGACGTGTCGTTGCGCGTCTGCCCGGTCGACGAGAGCGAGGCGCGACAGATGATCGCCGACCTCAAGGGCGCCGCTCTGCTGCAAGGTGCGCGCGGTCGTCCGCCGGCCGACATCGGCGCGCTGGCCGACGCGATCTCCGCGCTGTCGCGCTTCGCCGTGTCGACCGCCGACCGTGTCGCCAGCATCGACATCAACCCCTTCCTGGTGCTGCCGGAGGGGCAGGGCGCCGTCGCGCTGGATGCGGTGCTGGTCGAGCGCTAGCGGCTCAGGCAGCCCTTCGTGTAGAGCGCGGTCTCGCGCACCGGAACCAGGTCCAGCGCGAGGTCGCCAATCCGGGCGGCATGCGCTGTGCTGACGAAGATGGCCCGGTCCAGGCTCTCGTAAGGCGCGTTGCGCACGAAGAGGTAGCCATCGCGGAACGCGCTCTCGGCCAGCATGGCGCGCAGCATGCCGTCGCGCGGGCTCGGTGGCGGGCAAACATTCCGGACTAGGGCTGCCCCCGACATGTAGCCGTCGATGATGTCCGGCTGCCGGCCGAACACGTAGGCCATGTCGGTCTTGGAATCGATCATCGGGTGATCGAGCCGCCGGCCATGGCGGGCGATGTGCCGGTCGTTCAGGCCGAGCATGTCGATGAACCGGCCCGGCACGTAGTAGGGCAGGCGTCCGGCCAGCGACACCGCGACCAGCGCGTCCGGACCGCTGAGGCCGGCGACGAACCCGACCAGCGGTTCCGGCGGCCGGCTGACGAGCGGTCCGTATCGCGCCAGGTCGTCACGAGGTTCCTCGACCACCCAGGTCCAGTGTTCCCAGCCAAGCAGCAGACCGGCGCTGGCCGCGACCGCCATCGCGCCCGCCGCCAGAGAAGCGCGCACCGGTCGCGCGAGGAGCGCCGCAAGGCACAGGGCCGCCAGCATCAGCCAGACCGGCGCGGCATGGATGAAGTGTCGGAACAAGGGAAAGGCGGAGTAGGGATCGCCGCCGACCTTCACCACGTAGACCATGAACGCCGCCAGCACGACGAGGAGCATGCCCGCGTCGTGCGCCCGGCGCCCCGGCCCGGCGAAGACCGCGACCAGGATTGCCAGCCACACCGGCGCCGTCGCCTTCAGGAAGCCGAACAGATAGCCGAGCCCCGGCCCGACGAGCGCCAGGCCGCCTGCCGCCTTGGCGTAGTAGGTGTTCGGCACCGGGTCGCCGTAGTGCAGCAGCCGGAACAATGTGAGCCCGACGATGCTCGCCAAACCGGCCAGCAGTCCGAGCCCGGACGCCGTTCTCGGATCGAGAACCGGCCTTTCACGCAACTGCCGCAGGCCATTCACCGCCAGCACGAAGAACGCGCCTTCGGGCCGGATCAGCGGCAGCAAGATCGATGCGACCACCGTCAAGCCGGTGCACCTTCGGTTCTCGGTGATGTGCGGTGCCAGCAGCAGCAACAGGAGGACGAGCGCGAAGAGCATCGATTCCATGCCGGAGACCGCGTACCAAGACAGCGGCAGGTACAGTGCGAGTAACCAGGCCAGCGGTGTCAGGAAGGCCGCGCGACCGGCATTGACGGCGCACAGCGCCACCATCGCGACGTAGCTCGTCCACCCCAGCAATTTCGAAACGGCGATGATCGGCATGCCGATGGCTGTGGCGGCGCCGAGCAGCAGCGTCCACGCCAGGCTCGTCGCGCCCTCGATCGGCGGCTCGCCGATGTTCCAGATGCCGAGCCCGTGTCCCTCGCCGAGGTGGCGGGCGTAGCGATAGGTGATGTGCGCGTCTTCCAGCGTGGCGCCGTAGAACGCCACCGGCAGCAGCACCGCGACCAGGACCGGCGCCGCGTGGCGCCAGGCCGGCCGCTGCATCGCGTTCGCCCGCGCTACAGGTTCTTCGAGCGCAGGACGAGCATCTTCTCGATCTGCATGTCGTGCATCGTGTGGTGGATGCCGCCGACGCCGTGGCCGGACTGGCGCAGGCCGGCGAACGGCATCCAGTCGACGCGGAAGGCGGTGTGGTCGTTGACCATCACGGCGCTGGCGTCGAGCCGGCGATAGGCGCGCAGCGCCGTCTCCAGGCTGGACGTACACACCGCCGCCTGGAATGCGAAGTCGAGCGCGTTGGCGCGGTCGATCGCCTCGTCCATGTCGTCATAGGGATAGACGCAGACCGCCGGTCCGAAGACCTCCTTCTGGCTGATCGTCGCGTCGGCCGGCGGATCGTACAGCAGAGTGTTGGCGTAGCAGGTCTCCGAGACCGCCTTGCCACCGCTCATCAGCTTGGCGCCGCCCTTCACCGCCTCCTGCACCCACTCGTCGACGCGGGTCACTTCGGAGGGGCGGATCAGCGGGCCGACCTCGCTCTCCGCCGTGGTCGGATCGGCGATCTTCATCTTGTTGCCGAGCTCGGCCAGCCGTTCCGCGACGCTCTCGGCGATCTTGCGCTCGGCGAAGACGCGCTGCACCGATACGCAGACCTGGCCGGCATGGTAGTAGCCGCCCTTCGCCAGCAGTGGCAGCACGTCGTCCAGGTCGGCGTCGGCGGCCAGGATCACCGGCGCGGCACCGCCATGCTCCAGGGCGCAACGGGCGCCCGGCGCCAGTTGCGCGCGCAGCGACCAGCCCACGCCCGGGCTGCCGATGAAGCTGAAGAAGGCCACGCGAGGGTCGGTCACCAGCTTGGTCGCGGTCGGCCGGCCCTCGGTCGGCGCCGCCTGGCACCACTCCGGCGGCAGGCCGGCCTCGTGCAGGATCTTCACGAAGTTCATGCAGCTGATCGGCGTCTCGTTCGACGGCTTCACCACGACCGGGCAGCCGACGGCGACGGCCGGCGCCACCTGGTGCACGATCAGGTTCAGCGGATGGTTGAACGCGCTGACCGCGACGACGACGCCGATCGGCTCGTGCGTGGTCCAGGCCAGGCGGTTCATCGACGCGGCGTTGACGCCCATCGGG
>CAZVLI010000619.1:1842-3126 GCA_964627965.1 uncultured Rhodospirillales bacterium | reverse complement strand
CGTCCTTCGTGAACCTCGGCATCAACGCCCGCACCGCCGACGATTTCGCCGCGATGCTGAGCGTCATCAACGGCCACGACCCGCTCGACCCCTGGACCATCGGGCGCCGCAAGCAACGCTTCGCCGTCGCCGCCAACCCGGTCGCCAAGCTGAGCGGCCTGCGCATCCTGCACGTGCCGCGCACCACCAACGCGACGGTCGACGGCGGCGTCGCGGCGGTGCTGGGCGTAGGTTAGTTGGAAATGGTTAATAAAAAGGGAAAAAGGGAGCCGGCGCCACCGTCGAGACCTTGCCCGACGACTTCGACTGGGACGCGCGCGCCGCCTTCGTGACCATGCGCGGCTACCAGCGCGCCCGCCTCGGCCGCCTGCTGGAAAGCGACCGCGAGCGCATCGACCCGTCGCTCGCCGAGGCGCTGGAAGAGGCGGCGGCATTCGACCTGCTGGAGGCGCAGCAGGCGCCGGCGCGGCGGGCCGACCTGTTCCGCCGTGTCCAGGCGCTGTTCGAGACCTGCGACCTGATCGTCACGCCGACGGTCTCGGCGCCGCCCCCGCGCTTCGACCATCCGCATGACGAGCCGCTGACGATCGACAACGAGGTCGTCGGACCGCTGCGCCAGCAGTGGTACGGCTACACCGGCCCGTTCAACATGACCGGCCACCCGGCGATATCCATCCCGATGGGCTTCACGCCGGACGGGCTGCCGGCCGGCCTGCACGCGGTGGCGCCGTGGTACGAGGAAGGCCGCCTGATCGACCTGGCCGCCGCCTGCGCCGAGCTGGCGCCCTGGGCGGCCGACTGGCCAGCGGTGGCGACGGCATGATCCGCGGCGACGACTTCAAGGCCCAGCCCTTCTGGTGGGAAGCCGCGCCGCCACGCACGCTGGGCGACCCGTCTCCGCCGTCGCGCGCGGCCGTGGCCATCGTCGGCGGCGGCTACACCGGCCTCACGGCCGCGACTGAACTGGCCCGCGCCGGCACCGACGTCGTCGTGCTGGAGGCGCAGCAGTTCGGCTTCGGCGCCAGCGGCCGCAATGGCGGCCACGTCTCCAGCGGCGTCAACCTCGGCAAGGCCTCAAGTTCGGCCGTGCGCTCGCCGATGGAACAAGCGCTCGGCCCAGACCGGCACAAGGCGCTGATGACCGAAGCGGCGGAAGCTTTCGACGCATTGGAACAGCGTATCGAAGCGGAGCAGATCGAGTGCAACTACTGGCGCTCCGGCCGCTTCGTCGGCGCCGCCACCAAGGGCCACTACGCCGGCCTGGAGAAGAAGCTGCCCGGCTTT
>CAZVLI010000619.1:0-1824 GCA_964627965.1 uncultured Rhodospirillales bacterium | reverse complement strand
GCGCGAGCAGCAGCGACAGGAGCTCGGCACCGACCTCTACCATGGCGGCATGCTGGTCGACCGCGCCGGCCAGCTGCATCCCGGCAAGTACGTGCAGGGCCTGGCCGACGTGGCGCTGCGCAACGGCGTGAAGCTCGTGCACGGCGTCTCGGTCACCGGCATCGAGAAGCAGGGACAGACATTCACCGTCGCCACCGACAAGGGCGACGTCGCCGCCGACCAGGTGCTGATCGCGACCAACGGCTACACCGGGCCGCTGGTGCCGTGGGTGCGCCGCCGCGTGATCCCGGCCGCGAGCTACATGATTGCGACCGAGGAACTGCCGGAAGATCTGGTGGGCCGGCTGATCCCGAACCGGCGGACCATTGCCGACAGCCGCCGGGTGCTGAGCTACTACCGGCGCTCGCCGGACGGCCGGCGCATCCTCTACGGCGGCCGCGCGACGTTGCGCCTTGGCGAGCCGGCAAGCGTGGCACCTCGCCTGCACCGCATGATGCTGCGGGTGTTTCCGGAACTGGCGGACGCCAAGGTCACACACGCCTGGGGCGGCGCCATCGCCTTCACCTTCGATTTCCTGCCGCATCTGGGCGAGCATCGCGGGGTGCACTTCTGCCTCGGCTGCAACGGCAGCGGCGTCGCCATGCAAAGCTATCTCGGCGAACGGGTGGCGCGGCAGATGCTCGGTCGCGAGGTCTCGGCCTTCGACGGTCTCGATTTCCCGACGGTGCCGTTCTACGCCGGCACGCCATGGTTCCTGCCGATGGTGACCCGCTGGTATCGTTTCCGCGACCGGTTGGACGAACTGTTGGATTGAGCATGGCCGAACCCTTCATCTACCAGCACGAAGTGCTGTTCCGTGACTGCGATCCCGCGGGCCTCGTGTTCTACGGCCATTTCTACGAATGGTTCGACGACGCCGCCTGGGGCCTGATGCGCAAGCTCGGCGAGGAAGCGCCGGAGGGGCTGGGCGATGCGCTGTTTCCGCTGACCCACGTCGAAGCCAGCTTCATGGCGCCGGTGCGCTGGGGCGACATGTTTCGGGTGGAGACCACGGTGGCGGAGATCGGCCGGTCCAGCTTCGCGCTGCGTCACCGCGGCTATGTCGGCGACACGCTGGCCAACGAGTGCACCGAGAAGCGCGTGTTCTGCGCGCGGGTGTCGGAGCGCGAGGTCAAGGCGCGGCCGATCCCCGACGGCATCCGCGCCGGCATGCAACAACGAATGGAGAGCTGACGATGCGGAACCTGCAAGAGATGGGCGCGCGCGCCGCCGAACTGCTGAAGGCCCGGGGCGAAACGGTCGCGGTGTCGGAATCGTCGGCCGGCGGCATCGTGTCCGCCGCGCTGCTGTCGATCGGTGGCGCCTCGACCTACTACCGCGGCGGCGCGGTGGTTTACACGATGCAGGCGCGCGCCGCCTACACCGAGATCACGCTGGAGGAGATGCGCCGGCAGAAGATCCGCTCCTCGTCTGAGCCCTATGCCCAGCTCCTCGCCGAGCGCAACCGCGTGAAGCTCGACGCCACCTGGGGCCTGGCCGAGACCGGCGCGGCCGGCCCGACCGGCAACCGCTATGGCGACGCGGCCGGCCACACCTGCCTCGCCGTCGCCGGCCCGGTACAACTCGTGCGCACGCTGGAGACCGCGAGCGACGACCGCCTGGAGAACATGTGGGTCTTCGCCGAGGCCGCTCTGGCGCTGTTCGTCGAGGCGCTGGAACAGGCATAGAGCACTTTCCGCGTACGCGGAATCGCACCGGCCCGCTCCCCCACCCGGCCGCCCACTAGGATACTGGCGTTGGGTGGCCGGGTGGGGGAGCGGGCCG
>CAZVLI010000618.1:0-3134 GCA_964627965.1 uncultured Rhodospirillales bacterium | reverse complement strand
CCCTAGGAAGGCCCTCCACATGCAAGACCTTCGTATCGCCCATGCCGGCGCCGACGATGGCGATACGAAGGTCTTGCATGTGGAGGGCCTTCCTAGGGTCGCTGGCCGCGCAGGTCGACGAGGCACGTGCCGCAGACCATGTCGGCGTAGGCGCGCGGCCCGACCGGTCCGTCGGGGTCGTACCAGATGTAGGTGTAGTTGATCATGCCGACGACCATCATGGTGTAGGCCTTGAGCTTGCGTCCACTGGTCCGGCCGACGGTGTCGTTGTCGCGGATCAGCCGGCGCAGCACCGCCAGGATCGCGCGCTGCTTGGTTACGATCTCGTCGCGTTGCGCCGCCTGAAGGTTCTGCAGGTCGTGCAGCAGGACGATCTGCAGGTCCTTGGACTCGGCATTCATCGAGACCATCGCGCGGACCATGTTGCGAAAGCGATCCTCGGCGCTGTCGCCCACGGTCGCGGCCGCCTCGATTGTCGCCAGCATGTCGTCGAGATGCGTGGTCAGCATCTCGAACAGCATGGCCTCCTTGGAGTCGAAGTAGTGGTACAGCAGGCCGCGCGACATGCCGTTGGCCTCGGCTAGGTCGGCGATGGTGGTGTTGGGGTAGCCCTTGCGTGCGAACAGTGCGGCGGCCTTGCGCAGGATCTCGCGCCGGATTTCCGGATAGTTCTCCGACTGCGTGCGTGCCATCCCGCCTCGCTTCAGTTCCGGACCAGGACCCGCTGCGCCTTGGCCTAGTAGCGCGGCAGCGTGCCTTCCGGGTGGCATTCGACCGGTACCGTCAGGCCGAGCCGGCTGCTGAGGCTGCGCCCTACCGTGTCGGCCAGTTCGTTCGCGCTGCCGTTGTGGCCGCGTTCGACCTCGATCGCAACCGTCATCTGCTTCGGCGCCTGGGTGAGGCTGTCGACGTAGATCTGCCAGGCGGCCTTCACGGTGCCCTTGGTCGCGGCGACGACATCCTCGATCTGCGATGGATAGACGATGACGCCGCGCACCTTCAGCATGTCGTCGGAGCGGCCGATGATGCGGCCGATGGTGAGCATGCCCTTGCGGCCGCACTCGCAGCCGTAGGGCCGATCCGAGACGCGCACGAGGTCGCGCGTGCGCCAGCGCACGACGGGAGAGCCTTCCTTCTCCAGCGTGGTGACGACGATCTCGCCGACCTCCCCAGGGCCGACCGGCTTGAAGGTCTCCGGGTCGAGGATCTCGGTCAGCACGGTGTCCTCGTTGATCAGGTGCATCTCGTCGCGGGCGTGACTGTGCGGGCAACTGGTGGCGACGATCGGGCCGCCGGCCTCCGTGGTGCCGTAGGTGTTGAAGGTCATGAAGCCGTCGGGCATCTCGGCTTCGAGCTCGTCGCGGAAGGCGAGGCTGACCGACTGGCCACCGATCACGGCGTGCTGCAGTTTCCAGTCGCGCTTCGGGTCGATGCCTTTCTCTTTCGCCGTGCGGATCAGGGTGGAGAGGAACACCGGAGACACCGAGGCGAAGCGCCACTCCATGTCGCGCAGCCATTCGACCACGAGGTCGCTGCGGCCGGGCCCGAGCGGGAAGTTGACCATGCCGAGTTCGGCCATGCCGAGGTCGTAGGCGAGGCCGCCGACCCACAGGCCGAAGCCGAACCCGTTGTAGCCGCGGTCGCCGGGACGCAGGCCATGACTGTGAAGCTGGCGCGCGACCTGCTTCGCCAGGAGCTTCATGTCGGCCTCGGTGTAGCCGAACAGGACGGGCAGGCCGGTGGTGCCAGACGTCGCGCAGAAACGCGTGACCTTGTCGACATCGGTGGTCAGCAGCGGGAAGGGGTAGCGCTCGCGCAGCATCGACTTGTCGAGGAAGGGGGCGTTGCCCAGCGCCTGCGGGTCGGCGAGGTCGCGCGGATGCAGTCCGGCGGCCTTGAAGTGCTCGATCCATTCGGCGGAGGTCGCGAGGCGTTCGCCGAGGAGGCCAAGCTTGTTGCGCTGGATGGTTTTGAGATCGTCGGCGTCGAGTTTCTCGATCTGCGGATGCAGCATGTCGTCTGACTTGGTGGCCATGTCGTCGTTCCTGTTCAGTGCGGCATCGCGATCGCGCGGGTGCTTGTGTTTCGCGGCGATGTTTATTAAAAACCGGACGACCAGTCAATTATACTGGTAACCTGCGATGACCGGACGGGGAGGTCTCGGCGATGGAACGGCTGACGCGCGCAGCGGGGATCGGGGAACGCATCCGCGGCGACTACGTTCATGGCTCGCTCTACAGCGATGCCGACGTCTTCGCCGAGGAACTGGAGAAGATCTGGTCGGGCACGAGAGCGAGGTGCCGAACGCACACGACTTCGTGATGAAGTCGATCGGTCCGCAGCCGGTGATCATGACGCGCGACCGCGAGGGGCGGGTGCACTTGCTGCAGAACCGCTGCCCGCATCGCGGCAACCAGGTCTGCACCGAGGCGAAGGGCAATGCGCGCACGTTTACCTGTCCGTTTCACAAGTGGACCTTCGCCAACGACGGCAAGCTGACCGCCTATGCCTTCGCCGATGGCTACGAAGGGCAGGACATGTCCGGGCTCGGCCTGGCGCCGGTGCCGCGCGTCGCCAGCTATCGCGGTTTCGTCTTCGGCTCCTTCGCGGCCGAGGGTCCGTCGCTGGAGGAACATCTCGGCGCCGCCGCGGAGACGCTGGATCGTCTATGCCTGACCTCGCCGGAGGGCGAGGTGGAGATCACCGCCGGCTTCCTGCAACACCGGGTGAAGGCGAACTGGAAGTTCGTCTTGGAGAACGAAACCGACGGTTACCACCCGGCCTTCGTGCACGCCTCGATCTTCTCCGTTGCCGAAAGCGGTATCGGCGCGCTCTATGCATCGAAGTCGGCGGCGCTCACGCGCGACTTCGGTAACGGCCATACCGAGATCGACCTGCGGCCGGAATTCCGTCGCCTGGACAAGCCGATGGGATGGTTCGGCACCACGCCCGAGCGCCTGCGCGATTATGTCGCCGGGATGGAAGCGGCGTATGGGGCGGAACAGGCGCGGGAGATCATGGTCGACGGCACGCCGCACGTGATGATCTTCCCGAACCTGTTCATCGCCGAGATTCAGATGTTCGTGCTGCAGGCGCTCGCGGTCGACGACACGGTGCAGCATGTCACCGCATTG
>CAZVLI010000617.1:0-3141 GCA_964627965.1 uncultured Rhodospirillales bacterium | reverse complement strand
TCGCCTTCGGCGACCACAAGGGCGAGGCCGCGTGGCAGGACGTGCCGGGCGAGTATCGCGCGCCGCTGCGCCGCCTGATCGTGACGCAGGGCGACACCGAGCCGGCCTCGGTCGAGCAGCAGCGCCACCTCGGCGCCACCGCGCCGTCGCTCTACGACCTGCGCAACCTGTTCCAGGTCAACGTCGAGGAGGGCCGGCACCTGTGGGCCATGGTCTACCTGCTGCACGCCTACTTCGGCCGCGACGGTCGCGAGGAAGCCGACATGATGCTGGAGCGCCACTCCGGCGACCCGGACAAGCCGCGCATCCTCGGCGCCTTCAACGAGAAGACGCCGAACTGGCTCAGCTTCTTCATGTTCACCTACTTCACCGACCGGGACGGCAAGTACCAGCTCGCCAGCCTGGCGGAGAGCGGCTTCGACCCGCTGGCGCGGACCTGTCAGTTCATGCTGACCGAGGAAGCGCACCACATGTTCGTCGGCGAGACCGGCGTCGGTCGCGTGGTCCAGCGCGCCTGCGAGCTGATGCGCGAGCACAAGACCGATGACGTGCGCCAGTTCGGCGCCGTCGACCTGCCGACGATCCAGAAGTACCTGAACTTCCACTTCTCGGTGTCGTCCGACCTGTTCGGCTCGGAACTGTCGTCGAACGCCGCGACCTACTTCACCACCGGCATGAAGGGCCGCTACCGCGAAGAGAAGATCGGCGACGACCACGAGCTGAAGAACGCCACGTACGGCGTGACCGAACTGCAGGACAAGGAGTTCGTCGTGCGCCAGGAGCCGGCGCTGAACGCGATCAATGAGCGGTTGCGCGACGACTACATCGAGGACTGCGACCGTGGCGTGCAGCGGTGGAACAAGATCATCGCCAACCACGGCATCGACTTCGAGCTGAAGCTGCCGCACCGCGCCTTCAACCGGCAGATCGGCGCTTTCGCCGACCTGGCGGTGAGCCCGGACGGCAAGCTGATCGACCCGGAGACCTGGGCCAAGAACAAGGACAACTGGCTGCCGACCGATGCCGACACGGCCTACGTCGACAGCCTGATGAAGCCGGAGCGCGAGCCCGGCAAGTATGCGGCCTGGATCGCGCCGCCGGCACGCGGTATCAACGGACAGCCTATCGACTTCGAATACGTCCGTTTCGCGAGCTGACTTGATCGAACTGCATGACCGGGTGACCGGCGCCGACGTGCGCCGGCACCTGCCGTTTACGATCCGCCGCCGACTGCACTGGCAAGATTCCGACGCCGCGCAGATCGGCTACACCGGCCGCTTCGTCGACATCGCGCTGGAGGCCGGCGAGTTCTGGCTGGAAGACGTCTGCGGCGTGCCGTGGTTCCGCATGCGCGAGCGGGGCGTCGGCTCGCCGATGGTCTCGGTCAACGTGCAGTTCACCGCGCCGATCGCGCCCGGCGAGCGCATGGACATCGCCGTTACCGTCGACAAGCTCGGGACCTCGTCGCTGACCTGGACCGCGAAGGGCTTCCGCGACGACCTCGACATCTTCCAGGCTCAGTTCACCTCGGTCCTGCTCGACCTGAAGACCGGCCGCCCGACGCCCTACCCCGACGACTGGCGCCAGCAGATCGAGGGCTACCGGCGCGAGTGCGCGCTGGCCGAGAACGGGCACGGCGGGCTTCAAAGCATCCTGGACTACTGGTTCGTGCCACCGGGCCATCCCGAACACGGCACGATCCGGCCGATGTGGTTCGGGCGCGACAGCGAAGGCAACCTGCTCGACAAGGATCCGTTCGACGCCGACATCCGGGTCCGTTTCCAGGCGACGCACGAGGCTGCCCGCGCCGGCGACCTCGACCACTGGGCCCTCAGCAGACACGGCGCGGTGGCCCTGATGGTCGCGCTCGATCAGTTCCCCCGCCACATCTATCGCGGCAGCGGCGAGGCCTTCGCCGCCGACGCGCACGCCCGCAAGGTCGCGCGCCGAATTCTCGAGCAGGACTGGCATGGCGATCTGCCGCGCGAGCTGGCGATGTGGCTCTACCTGCCCTTCGAACACTCCGAGGAGTTGCCCGACCAGGAGCTGGCGCTGAGCCTCTTTGGGCGCTTCTTCGGCTCCGGCGACAAGGACGGCCGGCAGGAGTTCGCCGTGCGCCGGCACCACGAGATCATCGAGCGTTTCGGCCGCTTCCCGCATCGCAACGAGGCCATCGGCCGCGAGAGTACGCCGGAAGAGATCGCGTTCCTGAAGGAGCCGAACTCCTCCTTCTAGCCTTGCCGGCTGACCATGCCGGCGCCGCGCAGCAGCCGCGTCGGCGCCTCGCGAATGGCGGTGGTCCAGGTGCCATGCCGATCTGTGCGCCGGTCGGCGTGCGCCAGCAGGCCGCGGCGCGAACTCTGGCACTGCGTCAGACCGAGGACCGCGCTGGTCGTGCCGACGACGACGGCCAGGCCCAGAGCACGCGGATCGCCAAGCAACGCCAGATCACCGACGGTCTCCGCACGACCGTTCACCAGCAGGCTGCCGGCATGTCCCAGCATGCCGGTTCCCGCCCCGACCAGGGCGAAGATCGCTGCGTCGACGACCCGGTTGAGTTCGCCGGAGCGAGTCGGCGTCACCTGCGACATCAGCATGAACAGCACCGAGCAGGCCGCCATCGGCAGCGACCAGGGCACCAGCACCAGCACGTCGAAGTCGGGCGACCAGCGGCTCAGCACCAGCACGCCCAGCGCCAGCAGCACGATGGTCGCCAGCAACATACTGGCGACACCGTTGACGACTAGGGCCAGCAGGTAGTGCTCGAAGGTCAGCCGGCGGCGCTGGCGATACTTCATGTCGGTCAGGAAATAGCGCAGCGCCGCCGCCGGGATCAGCGGCAGCGAAAAGGCCAACGCGACGAACGGCGAGAACACCAGCCAGGACCAGATCTGCTGTCCCAGCGGCCGGTCGTCCAGCACCGGCAGCACGATCTCGCGCGCCACGCCGCAGACCAGCACCGCCATCAGTACGGCCACGAAGCCGGCGACCAGTTGCAGGTAGCCGAAACGGAACGGCGGCATCCGCATGCGGAACGGCTGTTCGCGACCACCGAGCTGTTCATCGTCGTCGAGTTGCTGGAAGAGGGCACGCTGGACATCGAACAGCTCGCTGGGCAGCGACCAGATCGGCTGTTCGGGA
>CAZVLI010000616.1:0-3145 GCA_964627965.1 uncultured Rhodospirillales bacterium | reverse complement strand
GGCATCAACGACGCGCCCGCGCTCGCGCAGGCCGACGTCGGCATTGCCATGGGCACCGGCGCCGACGACGCGCCCGCGCTCGCGCAGGCCGATGTCGGCATTGCCATGGGCACCGGCGCCGACGTCGCCATCGAAAGCGCTGGCGTCACCCTGGTGAAGGGAGACCTTACCGGCGTGCTGCGTGCCCGGCGGTTGAGCCAGGCGGTGGTCGGCAACATCCGGCAGAACCTGCTCTTCGCCTTCGGCTACAATGCGCTCGGCGTGCCGATCGCGGCCGGCGTGCTGTTTCCGCTGACCGGCTGGCTGCTGAGCCCGATGCTGGCGGCCGCGGCGATGAGCCTGAGCTCGGTCTCGGTGATCGGCAACGCCTTGCGGCTGGGGACCGTGAAGCTGGACGAGGTGTAGACGGATGAACGTGGGCGAGGCGGCCAGGCGCGCGCAGCTGCCGGTCAAGACGTTGCACTACTACGAGGAAATCGGCCTGATCCGGCCGGAGCGGCGCGAGAACGGCTATCGCGATTACAGCGAGGCCGCGCTGAACAAACTACAGTTCGTGCAGCGCGCCCGCTCGCTCGGGTTCTCCGTCGCCGAGGTCCGCGACCTGCTGTCGCTGTACGAGGATCGGCAACGCGCCTCGGCCGACGTGAAGGCCATCGCGGAGAGCCACCTCGGAGAGATCGATCGCAAGATCGAGGAGCTGAAGGGCCTGCGCGCGACCCTGGCGCATCTCGTTCATGCCTGCCACGGCGACGACCGCCCAGACTGTCCGATCATCGACGACCTCGCGGGGCAGCGCTAAACCTCTCGCATCCGCGCGATCACCCGGCGCATCAGGTCCAGAAGCGTACGCCGCTCGTCCGGCGACAGGTCGGTCAGCGCATCCTCGATCTGCGCCGAGGCGGCGGCGGTCGCCGGCTTCTCCAGCGCGCGTGCTTTCGCCGTCGCGCTGACGAGCTTGGCGCGGGCGTCGGTCGGGTGCGGGTGGCGTTCGATCAGGCCGGCGCGTGCCATGCGCGACAGCGTGTTCGCCATCGTCGCCTGCTCCACGTCGAGCCGCTCCACCAACTCCTTCTGTGTCAGCCCGTCCTCGCGCCACAGCACCAGCAGTACCATGAACTGCGCCGGCTCCAGTCCCAGCGGCGCGATCCGTCGTCTCAAGCCCTGAGCGAACAGTCGCGCCATGTGGTTCGCCAGGTAGCCGGCGGAAGTCTCTCGATCGAATGTCATCGCGCCATCTTGCATCAGATAGCCAGCTATGTATATTTATATAGCACGCTATTCAAAAAGGAGGTGCCGATGCGACGCCTGCATGCCGTGGCCGGGGTGACGGCCTTTGTTCTGATCGCCGGGTTCTGGACCGCGACGGTGCTGAGCGAGCTGTTCGGGAGTGCGGCGCAGGTCGCGTCGGTGAAGCAGGCGATCCTGTGGTGCCTGCTGCTGCTCGTCCCGACATTGGCCGCGACCGGCGCCAGCGGCTTCCGCATGGGCCGTGGCCGGTCTGACGCTGGGGTCGCGCGCAAGCGCCGCCGCATGCCATTGATCGCCGCGAACGGCTTGCTGGTGCTCGTACCGTGCGCGGTGTTCCTTGCCGACCGCGCCGCGGACGGCGTTTTCGACGCGGCCTTCATCGTCGTGCAATCGGTTGAACTGGTCGCCGGTGCCGCGAACCTCGTGCTGATCGGGCTGAACATCCGCGATGGCCTGACCGCCGCGGGTCGCCGCGTGGGCTACACTGTGGCCTGACGATCCAGGGGAGGACGGCGATGTCCGGCAAGCAGGTTTCGTTCGGCTACGGCATGCGCGGCCAGTATCCCGCCGGCGACGACATGGTCGTGCGGGTGGAGGAGATGCTGGAGCAGGGCCGTATGGCGCAGAAGCTGGGCTACGACTCCATTGCCAAGAGCCAGCACTACTCCTCCTCGCCGTTCCAGGAGATCCAGCAGTTGCCGTTCCTGGCGCGCCTGTCGGCCGAGGTGCCGGGCATGACCCTGATCACCGGCATCAACCTGCTGCCGCTGTTCAAGCCGCTCGACATCGCCGAACAGATCGCCGCGCTCGACGTGTTCACCGGCGGCAAGGTGATCTTCGGCGCCGGGCTCGGCTACCGCGATGTCGAGTTCAAGGCCTTCGGCGTGCCGCGCAAGGAAGCGGCGAAGCGCCTGGAGGAGAATCTCGTCGCGATCCAGCGGCTGTGGACCGAGGACGAGGTCAGCATGGTCGGCTCGCACTTCGAGCTCGATGGCGCGGTCTGCTCGGTCAAGCCGGTGCAGAAGCCGCGCCCGCCGATCTGGATTGGCGCCAACGCCGACGTCGCCATCGAGCGCGCCGCCCGCATGGCCGACGCCTGGATGATCAACCCGCACAACCGCATCGACACCATCGAGCGCCAGCTCGACGTCTACCGCCGCGCGCTCGACGCCGCCGGCAAGCCGTTCCCCGACGTGCTGCCCTACGCCCGCGAGATCTTCGTCGCCGACAGTCGCGAGGAAGCGATCCGGCAGGCCCGGCCGTACCTGGAGGAGAAGTACAAGACCTATCACGCCTGGGGCCAGGACACGGCGATGCCGGAAGGCGATAACGACCTCGGCCAGGCCTACGAGGACCTGCTGGAGGACCGTTTCGTGATGGGGTCGGCCGACGAGGTGGCCGAGACCCTGGCCGGCTTCGTGCGCCGCCTCGGCATCACCCACATCCGCACCTCGGTGCAGTGGGTCGGCATGCCGCAGTCGATGGTCCTGGAGCAGATGCACCGCCTCGCCGAGGAGGTGTTTCCGAAGGTCCGGCAGGCCGCCTAGGCCCAGGTGCGGGGGCGCAGCAGGCTCAGTGCCAGGAACGCCGCGAGTGCGCCGCCGGCCCACAAGAAAGTCGACTGGAACGCGGCCAGGAAACCGGCGTCGCCCGTCAATCCGTCGCCCGCGTAGCCGGCCGTGAACGCTTCGAAAGCGAGCGTGAGGACGGTGACGCCGCTGACGATGCCGATGGTCCGGGTCAACGTTGTGAGGCTGCCGGCGACGCCGCGGTCGGCGCGCGGCAGCTGGCCGATGACCACGTCCATGTAGGCGACCTGGAAGAACCCGAGCCCGACGCCGGAGTTCACGCTGTCGAGCAGCACGTGGTACCGGTCGATCCACGCATCCGGGTCGAA
>CAZVLI010000615.1:0-3148 GCA_964627965.1 uncultured Rhodospirillales bacterium | reverse complement strand
TCCGCACGGTGGCCGCGCGGGCGCGTGCCGTGTAGGTCTCGTAGGTCTGCGCCAAGATGAACACCTTTACCCCGATCGGCAGCGCCGCCGCCGTCGTCGCCACCGCGACTTGCAGCGGCGGCAGGTCGAGCACCACGGACGCCATCAGCCACACGAGCACCGGATGCAGGAGCAGCTTCACCCCGGCCGTCAGGACCGCGTCGCGCATCGCGCCGGCGAGCCGATAGCCGGCCAGCGCCGCCCCCATCGCGAACAGCGAGCACGGCACCGCCGCCTGACCCAGCATGCCGGCAAAACGATCGACCAGGGCCGGGATCAGCCATCCGGCGATTCCCCAGATCAGCCCGGCGAACAGCGCCACGATGATCGGGTTGCGCACCAGAGCCTTCAACGTCGTGCGCAGCACCGTCCCGGCCCGGTCGCCCTTGCCGCGCACGATCTCCATGGTCGCGGTCGGCACGCCGATCATCACGATGGAGTGCACCGAGATGATCAGCATCAGCAGCACCAGCGCGCCTTCGCCATAGGCCGCCAGCACCAGTGGAATGCCGAGCTGCACGTTGTTGGAGAAGGCGCCGCCCATGCCGAACACGACGCGCTCTGTGGGCTTCAACCCAAGCAACCGACCGAGCAGCAGGCCGGCGACGGCGACGATCGCCAGGCTGGGCAGAAAATAGGCCGCGACGATCGCCAGGTCGCCGAACCCCGGCGTCTGGCCCAGCCCGAGATTGCGAAACAGCAACGCCGGGATCGCGATGTAGAACACGAACGTGGTCAGGCCGCGCACGCCGTCCGGGCTCAACAGCCGGATGCGCGCCATCAGCCAGCCGGCCAGCAGCAGCCCGAACACGGGCAGCACGATCTCAACAGTGGTGCTCAAGGAGTGGACTCGTCGGGTGTGCCGTCGGCGCCAACATAGCACAGCGTGGCACCGGCGCAGGCTAGTGCGCGACCGTGTTTCAACGCGGTAACAGGCCCTGGCGTCCTGCCGCCAAGCCCCCATCTACCGCACATAACACCCAACGCTTTACCCGAGAGGACCATTGAGATGTGCAAGATGTTCGAGACCACGACCAGCAAAGCGACCGGGAAGGCCGCACCCGCATTCGATGCCACCAAGTTGGCGGCAGCCGCCGCGAAGGCGCAGCGTCAGACGCCGACGGTACCCACAAGCAAGGCGGCGTAGCGCCGGCAGGCCCGACGGCTCAGGCGTCGCGGATCGCGCGCCAGAGCCGCTCGGGCGTGGCCGGCATGTCGACATGCTCGATGCCGAGATCGGCCAACGCGTCGACCACGGCGCTGATCAGGGCCGACGGCGCGGCCATCGTGCCGCATTCGCCGACGCCCTTGATGCCGAGCGAGTTGTTGCCCGTCGGCGCGCCGGCGAAGCTGACCTCGAAACTGGGCACGTCGTCGGCACGCGGCAGCGCGTAGTCCATCAGCGAGCCGGTCAGCAACTGGCCGTCTTCGGCGTCGTAGCGCAGGTGCTCGACCATCGCCTGCCCCAGCCCCTGCACGATGCCGCCGACGAGCTGGCTCTCCGCCATCGCCGGATGCACCAGGGTGCCGAGATCGTCCACCGACACGTAACGCAGCAGGTCGAGCTGGCCGGTCTCCGGGTCGATCTCGACCTCACAGGCCTGCACGCCATAGGGGAAGCTGGCGTTGTCCTCGTCGAACTTGTTGGTCGCCGACAGCGGCGCATCGAGCTTCGCCGATAGCTCGAACAGGCCGATCCGGCGGTCAGTGCCGGCGACCTGGAACACGCCATCCGCGTATTCGATATCGGCCGCCGCGACCTCCAACTCGGCGGCGGCCGCCTCGCGCCCGCCTTCGATCAGCTTCGTGCCCGCGGCAACCAGGCTGGCGCCGGAGATGATCAGTGAGGACGAACCGCCGGTGCCGCCGCCATGCCCGATGGCCGACGCGATGCCCTGGCGCACCTGGATCGCGTCGAGCGGCAGCTCCAGCCTGTCGGCCAGGAGTTGCGCGTAGACCGTGCGGTGCCCCTGACCGGAATCCTGCGTGCCGGTATAGGCGGTAAGCGTACCCTCGGCTTCGGCGACCAGGCGGCTGGTCTCGGACGGATCGCCGCCGGTGCCATGGATGTAGAAGGCGTAGCCGAGGCCGCGGTGTTTGCCGGCCGCCGCTGACTGCCGCCGGCGATCCGCGAAACCCGCCCGGTCGATCAAGGTAAGGGCGCGGTTCAGCGGTTTCTCGAAATCGCCGCTATCGATGGTGAATCCGACCGGCGTCTTCCACGGCATCTGGTGCGGCCGGACCAGATTGCGCCGACGCAGTTCCGCCGCATCCATGCCGAGCCGGCGCGCCGCGACCTCGATCAGGCGCTCGAAGACGTACTGGGCTTCCGGCTTGCCGGCACCGCGATAGGCGTCGACCGGCGCGGTATTGGTGAACACGCCCAACACGTGCATGTGGATCGCCGGCAGGCGGTACACGCTGGGCGCCATCTTGGCGTAGCCCAGCGTCGGGATCGTTGGCGCGACGGTGGACAGGTAGGCGCCCAGGTTCGCCACCGTGTCGATCTTCAAGGCCACGAACCGCGCCTGGTCGTCCAGCGCCAGCCACGCCCTGGTGACGTGATCGCGCGCGTGCGCATCACTCTGAAAGGACTCCAACCGTGTCGACATCCACGTCACCGGCCTGCCGGTCACCTGGCTGGCCCACAGCACGCACGGGTGTTCCGGGTAGAGGAAGATCTTCATCCCGAAGGCGCCGCCGACATCCTCGGTCAGCACCTCGATCTTCTCCTTGTCGACCCGGAAGACGTCGTCGGCCAGGGCCGAGCGGATGTGGAACACGCCCTGGCTCGGCGTGTGCAGCAGGTAGCGGTCCGCTTCGGCGTCGTACTGGCCCCAGGTGCAGCGCGGCTCGACCGTCGTCACCGCCAGACGGTTGTTGATCAGTTCCAACTCGACGACGTGCGCGGCCCCCGCCATCGCCGCTTCGACGATGTCGGCGTCACCCACCGACCAGTCGACGCAGACGTTGCGCTCGGCCGCCGGCCATAGTTGTTCCCCGCTCAGGGCGCCGGCCGTGTCGGTCACCGAGGGCAACGGCTCGTAGTCGACCTCGACCAGCGCCGCCGCGTCGCCGGCCTGTTCCTCCGTCTCGGCCACGACCATGA